>NZ_JBHXMF010000002.1:136782-282514 GCF_042721055.1 Streptomyces sp. NPDC058470 | reverse complement strand
CCCTGAGAAGGGCGCCCCCGACGTCGTACAAGCACACGATCTTCTAGTC
This sequence comes from Streptomyces sp. NPDC058470, assembly GCF_042721055.1. NCBI lineage: Bacteria > Bacillati > Actinomycetota > Actinomycetes > Kitasatosporales > Streptomycetaceae > Streptomyces > Streptomyces sp. NPDC058470. Next base: position 282,465 of record NZ_JBHXMF010000002.1, on the reverse strand, counting down.
GGCGTCCTCGCTGTCGATGCCCAGGCCCGGGAGCAGGCCGGGGAGGAGCGGGGGCAGGGTGACGTCCGGTTCGCCGACGGGCGGGATGCCCGTGGACGGGGAGGCGGTGCCGGTGGTGTCCTTGGGCGGGTCCAGGAGGCCGCCCGTGTTGCCGCCGAGGAGGCCGTCGTCCTGGCTGCCCGAGGTGGACGGCTTGGGTTTGCCGCTGCTCTGACTGCTGCTGGACGAGCCGCTTCCGCTGGTGGCGCTGGGTGCCGGCCGGTCCGTACCGGATGAGGCGGTGGAGTCGGAGCCGGCGCCGCGGTGGCGGCCCGTGCCCTCCGGTGCGGGCGGCTGTGGAAGCAGCGAGCGCAGCGGTTCGACCTCATCGTCTATGGCGTCGAACACCGACGAGACCCGGTCACTGACATCGCCGAGCTGCACGGGCAGCCGGTCGCGCAGCGCGCCCCAGGCCTCGCGGTGGGACTGCGAGAAGGCGGACAAGGCCTGGATGGGGCCGAGTGAGCCGTCCCGCTCATACGCTTCATGCAGCAGTCGGTGGCCTTCGGCCGCGTCGTGCTGCATGCCCGACAGGGCGCGGCGGATCTCGCCCAGCGACTCGTGGTCGAGTTGCCCGGAGCGGCCGCGCTCCATCAGCCGACGGGCCTCGCTGAGCCGGGTCGAGGCCTGGTCGAGGTAGAGCTCGCCCCGGTCACTCTCTCCGTGGGCCAGGCCCAGCCTGACGTCCTCCATGCCGCGCTTCAGCCCGTAGAGCGAGTCACCGGGGAGGGCGTCGGAGCTGGCAGCGGCCACGCCGCCGAAGGCTCCCGCGGCCACACCTACGGTGAGCCCGCCCGCGGCGAGCCCCTTCGACAGCCGGGAACGCGGCCGCAACTTCCCGAGCCCGGTCGCCCGGTGCGCGCCCCGGCTCCGGTGGGACCGTTGCTCGGGCACCGAAGGGCCCGAGCCCTGGCCTCCCGCGGCGGTGCCCTCCAGCAGCATGGCCTCCATCGCGGCGACGAGCTGGGCTCGCTGCACGACTTTGACCTCGGGGTCGAGCTCCGGTTTGGGCAGCTCGCCGAGACCGGTGGTCAGGGCCAACAGCAGGCCCTGATCGGTCTGATCCGCAGCAGCCGGGGACGGTGCCGATCCATCCGGCTGCTCGGCCGCCGTGCCCTGGTCGGACTGGTCCTCCAGGGCCAGGGCGAAGGCGTTCGCCCGCCGGTGTGCCGATACGTTCGCGATCACTGGCGGCACCTCCTCTCATCATGACGGTCGACTCCCCAGGGGGTCCTGAGGGTTGCACTCCCTGACCACATCCACACGATCGAGTGATCGGTGGTGGCCGGGGAGTGACCACAGGGAGCCTGTATCCCGCACAACGAGCGTCGCGGCACTTGGGTTACGGACGACGGATGATCGGACCGCTAAGTCAACAGACTTTTACGGAAGGTGAGTTGAGCGTCGCTGAGCGTGTGGGACCACTATGGCGTTTGTACGGGTGTACGGGGCTCAGCGGGCGTCGTCCGGAAGGAGCCGGGCCAGGGTGCGCACCGCCCGGTACTGGAGGGTCTTGATCGCGCCCTCGTTCTTGCCCATCACACGGGCTGTCTCGGCGACCGAGAGCCCCTGAAGGAAGCGCAGGGTGACGCACTCCTGCTGCTGGGGATTGAGTCGTCGTACGGCTTCGAGCAGTGCCGTGTTCGACAACGACTCCAGGACGGCGTCCTCGGGGCTGCGCTCGACCTCGTTCGCGTCGAGCATCTCGCCGGTGGTCACTTCCAGCCGGAACCGGCTGGACTTGAAGTGGTCGGCGACCAGGTTGCGGGCGATGGTCACCAGCCAGGCGCCGAAGTCGCGGCCCTGCCAGGTGAAGGTTCCGATGCGGCGCAGGGCGCGCAGGAACGTCTCGCTGGTGAGGTCTTCCGCTGTCGCCTTTCCGCCGACGCGGTAGTAGATGTAGCGGTACACGGTGTCGCTGTACTGGTCGTAGAGACGGCCGAACGCATCGGCCTCGCCCGCTTGGGCGCGCTCTACGAGTTCCATCATCCGGGCGCTGTCACTGTCTGCGGCCGGGCGGCGTGCGGTGGTGGCCGAGCTCGAGCGGCCCCGTCTGCCGACCGCCGCGCTTCCGTCGGCCAGGGCGTAACAAGGGCCGACGGGCGCGGGGCCGGCGAAGGCGGGGACGGCGTACGCGGTGGGGACGAAGCCGCGCAAGCGGTCCAGGACCGTTGCGCGCAGCGTAGCCAGGCCCGAGGCGTCAACCCCGACGTGTGAGTACACGGGACTCCCAGAGGCAGAGCTTCCATCACGTTCAGTGCGGAACCTTTCACCCGTCGTAGCGAAAGAAGGGTGGCGGTTTGCGTCTGAGGAGAATAACGCTTCGTACAGGCGGCGCTACACCGAGTTGCACAAATCACCGGTTGCGTCGCTTCTGTTGCTTGTTGACGCCGATTCAAGTGCCGGACAGTGACCGTTTGTTGATCGTTTTGGTCCGTGTTCCGTTTGAGTGGGGGGCGTGTTGTGGTCGACTGCCGTTAACGGGACTGGCGGGGGCGTTGTGGGGGTAGGAGTGTGGGATTGCCGGATTTTGGGTGTGTCATGAGCATCCGGAAGTGGGTGCGCTGGGGCGTGGGGTGTTTCGCCCCCTCCGCCCCTGCCCGTCCCTTGTTCCTGGGGGCTGCCGCCCCAGACCCCGGCTTTCGGCTTGGACGGCCTCGTCCTCAAGCGCCGGACGGGCTGAAAACGCCGCCCTCGCGGGTGGGCGGGGGTTCGGGTAGCGCCCCTGGTCCTGCGAGGGGGCGATTAGCGGCGACGGCGGTGTAGGGCGATTGCTGCTGCTGTGCCGCCTGCTACTGCGCCTACGCCTGCTGCGGCGGGGATGCCTACCTTGGCGGCCTTGCGGGCAGTTCGGTAGTCGCGGAGGCGCCATTCCAGTTTGCGGGCGTGCTTGCGGAGCTTGGTGTCGGGGTTGATGGCGTAGGGGTGGCCGACCAGGGAGAGCATGGGGATGTCGTTGTGGGAGTCGCTGTAGGCGGCGCAGCGGGAGAGGTCCAGGCCCTCCGCGGCGGCCAGGGCGCGTACCGCCTCCGCCTTCGCGGGGCCGTGCAGCGGTTCGCCGACCAGCTTGCCCGTGTAGATGCCGTCCACCGACTCGGCGACCGTGCCCAGCGCGCCGGTCAGGCCGAGACGGCGGGCGATCACCGTGGCGATCTCGACGGGGGCGGCCGTGACCAGCCACACCTTCTGGCCGGCGTCGAGGTGTGCCTCGGCCAGCGCGCGCGTACCCGGCCAGATCCGCTCGGCCATGTACTCGTCGTAGATCTCCTCGCCGATGGACATCAGCTCGGCGACGCGGTGGCCCTTGACGATCGACAGCGCCGAGTCGCGGGCCTCCTGCATGTGCTCCGGGTCCTCGACGCCGGCCAGCCGGAACCACGCCTGCTTCCAGGCGAACCGGGCCAGGTCGCGCGTCTCGAAGAACTTCCGCTTGTGCAGCCCGCGGCCGAAGTGGAAGAGCGCGGCGCCCTGCATCACGGTGTTGTCGAGGTCGAAGAACGCGGCTGCCTTGTCGTCGCCGAGCACCGGGAACGCCGGTTCGTCGGCGGGGAGGACCGGCGCGGCTTCGTGCGCGAACTCCTCCAGCTCCTGGGAGGTTTTGCGCGCTGCCTCAGCCGAGGCCTCGCCTGCCAACACGCTCCGCGCGGTGGCGGAGCGCCTACGGGGAGTGAGCCATCCGAGAGCGGCCATGTCGTGAGCATAGCCAGTTTGTTCGGTGGTTCCGGAGTCGCCAGGATTCGAGGCTGTGAACTCTCCGCGACCGAGCCGTTAAAGAAACGGTCCCGGCGGTGTGTCGGCGCGGGAGAATGGCCGTATGAGTTTCATGTTCCGGCGCGGTGGGCGTCGTACGGAGACGGTGCGGGAGGCGGAGACGGTGGCGACCGGCACTGCTGGGCAAGGGCGGGTGGTCACTCTGATCCGGAAGCCCGGGTGTCATCTGTGTGATGACGCACAGGAAGTGGTCGCGAGGGTCTGCGGTGAGCTCGGGGTGGTCTGGGAGCAGAAGGACATCAGTACGGACGAGGAGTTGTACCGCGTGTACTGGGAGCAGATCCCGGTTGTGCTGGTCGACGGCGCGCAGCACACGTTCTGGCGGGTGAACGAGGAGCGCCTTCGCAAAGCCCTCACATAGTGGAGGAGGGCAGGCGTGACCGCATCGTGGCCTGACTGGGTAGTCCAACTGGTCCGGAAAGTCGCCTAGGATCGACGGCGATTGGTCTCGGGGGCGGGATGCGTTGAGGAGAGTGTGCGGTTTTGCCCCCTTCAGGCGAGGATCGAAAGTGCCTGCGCGCGGGTTTCATACCTGTGCGTCGGGCGTGCGTGACCCCGGTCACGTTGGCCGGGCAAATCGGACACCATCTTTGTGCACGCGTTCACAAAGACATAGCCTGCATTGGACGGGGCGGTCTAGGTACGTGTGACCGCCTGCAGCCCCGCGCTACCCGCAGGAGCACCGTGGCAACTGGCCGAACTCACCGACCGGCGACCCGCAGCCGAGGGATTCCCGAGGCCACCGTCGCCAGGCTTCCGCTGTACCTCCGAGCCCTCACCGCGCTGTCGGAGCGCTCGGTACCCACGGTCTCCTCCGAGGAGCTCGCCGCCGCCGCGGGGGTCAACTCCGCGAAGCTGCGCAAGGACTTCTCCTACCTCGGCTCCTACGGGACGCGTGGTGTGGGCTACGACGTCGAGTATCTCGTGTACCAGATCTCCCGTGAGCTGGGCCTGACCCAGGACTGGCCGGTCGTGATCGTCGGTATCGGTAACCTCGGCGCCGCGCTGGCCAACTACGGTGGATTCGCCTCCCGTGGGTTCCGGGTCGCCGCGCTGATCGACGCCGATCCCGAGATGTCGGGCAAGCAGGTCGCCGGGATCGCCGTGCAGCACAGCGACGGCCTGGAGAAGATCATCGATGAGAACGGCGTCTCCATCGGGGTCATCACCACCCCGCCGGGCGTCGCCCAGGCGGTCTGCGACCGGCTCGTCGCGGCCGGGGTCACCTCCATCCTCAACTTCGCGCCGACCGTCCTGGCCGTCCCGGACGGTGTCGACGTACGCAAGGTCGATCTCTCCATCGAGCTGCAGATCCTCGCCTTCCACGAGCAGCGCAAGGCCGGCGAGGAGGCCGAGGCGCAGGCCGCCGCCCTGCGCCCGGCCGCCCCGGAGAGCTCCGGCAAAGGGCCTGACGGGGATGTCCCCGCCGTGATGCCGGCATGAGTCTCCTCGTCGTGGGGCTGAGCCACCGCAGTGCTCCGGTCAGTGTCCTGGAGCGGGCCACGCTGTCCGCGGACGCGCAGATCAAGCTGTTGCAGGACACCATCGCCGCCGAGCCGGCCACCGAGGCCGCGGTGCTCGCGACCTGCAACCGGATCGAGCTGTACGCCGACGTGGACAAGTTCCACGCGGGCGTCGCCGAGCTGTCCACGCTCCTTGCCCAGCACAGCGGGGTCGGCCTGGACGAACTCACTCCTTACTTGTACGTGCACTACGAGGACCGGGCCGTCCACCATCTGTTCTCGGTGGCCTGCGGCCTCGACTCGATGGTCGTGGGCGAGGGCCAGATCCTCGGCCAGATCAAGGACGCCCTCGCCACCGGGCAGGAACTGCACACCGCGGGCCGGCTGCTGAACGACCTGTTCCAGCAGGCCCTGCGGGTCGGCAAGCGCGCCCACTCCGAGACCGGCATCGACCGCGCGGGCCAGTCCCTGGTCACCTTCGGCCTGGAGCAACTGGCGTCGGGCGTCCCGGTCGACGCCTGGCTCAGGGGCAAGCGGGCGCTGGTCCTCGGTGCCGGTTCCATGTCCTCGCTGGCCGCCGCGACGCTGGCGCGTGCCGGGGTCGCCGAGGTCGTCGTCGCCAACCGCACGCCGGACCGCGCCGAGCGCCTCGCCCAGATCTTGATCGAGAACGACGAAACGGACGTACGGGCCCGCGCGGTACCGATGAACTCGGTGCCGTTCGAGCTGACACGCGCCGATATCGCCGTTTCCTGTACGGGGGCGACGGGGCTCGTCCTGTCGGCCGAGTCCGTCGCCGCCGCGATCGAGGGGCGTACGACGGAGCCCGTGGTCCCCGGTGCGGATCCCGGCTCGCGCCGTTCGGTGCCGGGCGACTCCGTTCGTACGACCGCCTCGGGCGCCGTGCGGGATGCCCTTCCGCCCACGAGTGTCGGCACCGACGAAGGCTGCCCGCTCGACCTGTCCGCCGTGCAGACCACCGCCGGATTCTCCGTGCTGGGCGAGGCTGCCGTCGCCGGGATGGGCGCGGCGGAGCTGGAACAGCATGCGGCCTGGGTGGACAAGGGCGACGTGGCGGGCCGGGCGCAGCGCACGGTGGTCACCGGCTCCGGTGCCGCGCAGGACAGCGCCGCCGGGTTCGCCGCCGTGTTCGACCCGGAAGGTGACGCCGACGCCATCGCCGCGCTGGCCGCGGCATCCGCCACTGTCGGCCGGGTGCCGGAGCGCCGCAGGCCCGAGCCCGTCGCCGAGATCCCCCGGCCCGCTCCCGTACTCGCGCTCCTCGACCTCGCGATGCCCCGTGACATCGACGCGGCCGTGCACCGGCTGCTCGGGGTGCGGCTCGTCGACATCGAGTCCCTCGCCGACGCGTCCGTCGACGCTCCGATGGCCGCCGACGTGGACCAGGTGAAACGGATCGTCTCCGACGAGGTGGCCGCCTTCGGTGCCGCCCTGCGGGCCGCGCACATCACTCCCACCGTCGTGGCGCTGCGGACCATGGCCGCCGATGTCGTCGCAGGCGAGATCGCGCGACTGGACGGTCGGCTGCCCGGCCTCGACGAGAAGCAGCGCGGGGAGATCACCCAGACCGTACGGCGCGTGGTGGACAAGCTGCTGCACGCGCCGACCGTACGGGTCAAGCAGCTGGCCGCGGAGCCCGGCGGTGCCGGGTACGCGGACGCGTTGCGGACCCTGTTCGACCTGGACCCCGAGACGGTCGCCTCCGTCTCGCGGGCCGAGGAGAGCGACAGCAGCGAAAACGCCCAGCACGTAGAGAACACAGAGAACGCCGAGAACCGAGGGCGAGCATGAATAAGCAGGCTTTGAGGCTGGGGACCAGGCGGAGCAAACTCGCCCTGGCTCAGTCCGGGCAGGTGGCGGACGCCGTGAGTCAGGTGACCGGACGGCCGGTCGAGCTCGTGGAGATCACGACGTACGGCGACACCTCCCGCGAGAACCTCGCGCAGATCGGCGGCACGGGGGTGTTCGTGACCGCGCTGCGCGACGCGCTGCTCGCCAAAGACGTCGACTTCGCCGTGCACTCCCTCAAGGATCTGCCGACCGGACAGCCCGACGACCTGGCGCTGGCCGCCGTACCGCTGCGTGAGGACCCGCGTGACGTGCTTGTCGCCCGCGACGGGCTCACCTTCGCGCAGCTGGGGGACGGGGCGCGGATCGGCACCGGTTCGTCGCGCCGGATGGCCCAGTTGAACGCGTACGCGCGTAGTCACGGGATGACGATCGAGACGGTCGCGATCCGGGGGAACGTCGACACCCGGATCGGATATGTGCGCAAGGGTGAGCTGGACGCTGTCGTGCTCGCCGCCGCCGGACTCAGTCGCCTCGGCCGGATCGAGGAAGTGACGGACTTCCTGTCCGTCGACACGGTTTTGCCCGCCCCCGGCCAGGGGGCCCTGGCGATCGAGTGTGCCGCGGACAACGCGGACCTCGTCGCAGCGCTCGGCGAACTCGACGACCCGCTCAGCCGGGCCGCCGTGACCGCCGAGCGGTCCCTGCTCGCCGCCCTGGAGGCCGGCTGCAGCGCACCTGTGGGTGCGTTCGCCGACCTGTTGGCCGACGGGCAGATTGTCAAGGAAATGCGCCTGCGTGGCGTCGTCGGCACGACCGACGGCTCGACGCTGGTGCAGTTGTCCACCACCGGTCCCGTGCCCGAGACGTACGACCAAGCAATGGCGCTCGGCCGTGAACTCGCTGCCGAGATGCTTGCCAAGGGCGCGGCCGGTCTGATGGGGGAGCGAGCACAGTGAGCCCCACCAACCTTCCCGCCGGTCCGGAACACGGGCACGTCACCTTCCTTGGTGCCGGGCCCGGGGATCCGGGACTACTGACACTGCGCGCCGTCGAGGCGCTGGCGAACGCGGATGTTCTTGTCGCCGAGCACGAGGTGCTCGACGTCGTCCGCGCACACGCCAGACCGGGCGTCGCCGTACTGAATACGGATACCGAAACTGGTACAGGTACCCATGCGTCGCCCGTGGCCACGCCTTCTTCCGTGAGTGCGTACTCGGGTACAGGCACGCCTCAGCTAACGGTTGTTGACGGTTCGTCAACAACCGTTGGTGACCCCCTGTTGAGGGACGCTGCCAATCTTGTCATGACGGCCGCACGGGGCGGCAAGCGGGTCGTGCGTGCGGTGTCCGGAGACCCCGGACTAGATACGTACGCCGCGGAGGAAATGCTCGCCTGCGTCGCCGCGGGTATTCCGTTCGAGGTCGTGCCCGGTATCGCGGCCGCCGTCGGTGTGCCCGCTTACGCGGGTGTGCCGCTGCGGGACGCACAGGGTGCGGATGTGCGGTTCGTCGACGCGCGGACGGCTTCCGACCGGTGCTGGACCGAGGTCGGGGCGTCCGACGGGACGGTCGTCGTCTCCTCGACGCTCGACTCGATCGGTGCGGCGGCGGGCGAACTGGTGGCCGCGGGCCGCAAGCCCGATACGCCGATGACCGTCACGATCGCCGGTACGACGACCCGTCAGCGGACCTGGGCCGCCACCCTCGGCACCATCGCGCTGACGCTGAAGCAGGCGAAGGTGCTGCCCTCTCCGGAGGGCCACCGTCCGGTGATAGCCGTGGTCGGTGAGCGTTCCGCCACCGCCCAGCGCGACCAGTTGTCGTGGTTCGAGTCCAAGCCGCTGTTCGGCTGGAAGGTCCTCGTGCCGCGCACGAAGGAGCAGGCGGTGTCGCTCTCCGACCAGCTGCGGTCGTACGGGGCCGTGCCGCACGAGGTGCCGACGATCGCCGTCGAGCCGCCGCGGACGCCCCAGCAGATGGAGCGGGCGGTCAAGGGCCTGGTCACCGGCCGCTACGAGTGGATCGCCTTCACCTCGGTGAACGCGGTGAAGGCGGTTCGGGAGAAGTTCGAGGAGTACGGGCTCGACGCGCGCGCCTTCGCCGGCATCAAGGTGGCGGCGGTGGGCGAGCAGACGGCCAAGGCGCTGGTCTCCTTCGGTGTGAAGCCGGATCTGGTGCCGAGCGGTGAGCAGTCCGCCGCCGGGTTGCTGGAGGACTGGCCGCCGTACGACCCGGTGTTCGACCCGATCGACCGGGTGTTCCTGCCGCGGGCCGACATCGCCACCGAGACGCTGGTGGCCGGCCTGATCGAGCTGGGCTGGGAGGTCGACGACGTCACGGCCTACCGGACTGTGCGGGCGTCACCGCCGCCGGTCGAGACGCGCGAGGCGATCAAGGGCGGCGGCTTCGACGCGGTGCTCTTCACGTCGTCCTCCACCGTGCGGAACCTGGTCGGTATCGCGGGCAAGCCGCACAACGTGACGGTGATCGCCTGTATCGGGCCCGCCACCGCGAAGACGGCCGAGGAGCACGGCCTCCGGGTCGATGTGATGGCTCCGGAGCCGTCCGCGCTCAAGCTGGCCGAGGCGCTTGCGGACTTCGGGCTGCGGCGTCGCGCGGCGGCCACGGAGGCGGGGGACCCCGTCACCCGGCCGAGCGAGCGGCGGCCGGGGTCACGGCGGCGACGTACGACGTAGGTGTTTGTGTACTTGGGGACGCCCGTAGTCGCTCATGCGGCTGTGGGCGTCACCGCGTGGCCGAAGCGCAGCAGGTTCGCCGGGTCGTAGGTGGCCTTGTCGGCGCGGAGGCGGGCGTAGACCTCGGGGGTCCAGGCGCGGGCACGGTCGGTCTCGTCGCCCGGGGTGCCGTGGATGTTGACCATGGTCCTGCCTGTGCCGTACGGCGCCATCGCGGCGTTCAGCGCGATCGTGGCCGTCTCGACCGCCGCGGCGGCCTCCGGTCCCGCCGGCACACCGATCGTCTCCAGCAGGTACCCCGCGTCGCGGGCGCAGACCGCGTCCTCGACGGCGGCGGTGCGGGCCAGTTCGCCGCCCATGTGCCGCAACTCGACGAGCAGAAGCGGGTAGTCGGCGGGGGCCGCCGGGCCCGCCTGGTCCAGGAAGGTCCGTACGGCCTCGGGGGTCAGGTCGCGCAGCAGGGCGCACGACTCCCTCGCGGGGAGCGGCTCCTTGGGCTCCGCGTAGACCTGGTCCACGGCCGTGTAGTCCATCTCCGCCACCGTGTCGACCACCACCGGCGCCGCCGCGCGGATCGGGGCCAGCAGGCGTTCGCCCTCCGCCGGGTCGCCGGTCCAGATCGCCGCGACCCGGGCCCAGAAGCCGCCGCGCAGGGGTTCGGGGATCTCCGGCAGCGGGGGCAGGCGCAGCAGCGAGAACGCCGTGCACATCTGCGGGGGCAGGGTGGGGGTCCAGGCGGTGTAGGCGTTCAGCAGAGCCTCCGCGTGTTCGCCGGGGCAGTAGATTCCGCCACCGAGGACGCGGGAGAGCGGGAGCAGGTCGCAGACCAGTTCCGTCACCACGCCGACGTTGCCCTTGCCGCCGCGCAGGGCCCAGAAGAGCTCGGGTTCGTGGTCGGCGTCCGTCTCGTGGAGCGTTCCGTCGGGCGTGACGACCTGGAAGGAGCGGACGTGGTCGGCCGCGTAGCCGTACGCCCGGCCGAGCACCGGAAGGCCCCCGCCCAGCGTGTAGCCGACGACGCCGACGTCCGTGGACGAGCCGTTCAGGGCGGCGAGTCCGTGCGGTGCTGCTGCCTCCAGGACGTGGCGCCACTTCGTTCCGGCGGCGACCGTCGCGGTGCGCTCGGTCGCGTCGACGCGGACGTCCGTCATACGGGCGGTGTTGATCAACAGGCCGTTCTCGATGGGGAAGTTCGCGCCGTGGCCGGTGGCCTGTACGGCGACGGGGGTGCCGGTGGCGGCCGCCCAGCGCAGCGCGGCCACGATGTCGTCGGTACCGGTCGCGCCGACGACCAGGTCGGGGGTGTGGCGGGCGGCCAGGTTGAAGCCGATGACTTCTTCGGCGTAGTCCGGGTCGGCGGGGCGCAGCACCGGGCCGCGGATGTCGGAGAGGGCGAAGAGATCGGGGGTGGCGTGAGGGTGGTGGGGGGCTGGGGCGGTCATCGCGTCCTCCTTGAGCGCGGGCCGGGTGGGGCGTTCGGGCGGCGCGGGGGAGGGACGGCGGCGGTTCTGTTCGGGCGTCGGCGTCTGTATCGGCGTGCGGCGGGAGAGCGGGCCGTCGGGGTCCTCAGTGCGGGTTGTTGTTGCGGGGTGGTGCTCGGGGCCCTGTTCTCGGGCCCTTTTTCCAGCATGGACCCGTGCCGGGTGGGTCGCATGCGGGGGGCCGGCGGGGCGGACCTCGGGGCGGACCTCGGGTCGGGGCCGGGGGCCGGTACATCCGCCCGTCGCCGCCGGATCAGACGTCGGCTGAGTGGAGACGGCTCCGGTGACGCGAACGTACGCGACGGGCATGTGATGTACCGGCCCCCGGCCCCTTCCGCCGGTGGGCGGCTTTCCGCATCACTCCGGCCAGGGATGCGCTTCCAGCCCATCGGGCGTTTGGGGTCTGGGGGTGGAGCCCTCAGGGGTGGGATGGGTAGGGGTGGGACGGGTAGGGGCGGAGGGGGCGAAGGAAGGCCTGGCTGGTCACCAGCTCTGGGGGCTCGCGGTGGTGCTCCCTGCTCCCGGGGGCGGTGCGAGTGGGTGGCTGTCGGCGCCGACGTCGCGTCGGCAAAGGGGGTGCGGGGGCGGGCGTAGCGTAGGTGTATGACGACGTACGGATCCTTTCCCGGTACGCGGCCGCGGCGTCTGCGGACCACTCCGGTCATGCGGCGCATGGTCGCTGAGACCCGGCTGCATCCCGCTGACTTCATCCTTCCGGCCTTCGTGCGGGAGGGTATTGGCGAGCCTGTGCCGATCGCGGCTATGCCGGGCGTCGTGCAGCACACCCGGGACAGCCTGAAGAAGGCGGCCGCGGACGCGGTGGCCGCGGGGATCTCCGGGATCATGCTCTTCGGGGTGCCCGAGGAGTCGAAGAAGGACGCGGTCGGTACGCCGGGCACCGATCCGGACGGGATCCTCCAGGTCGCGCTCCGTGATGTGCGCGCCGAGGTCGGTGACGAACTGCTCGTGATGTCCGACCTGTGTCTGGACGAGACCACCGACCACGGTCACTGCGGGGTGCTCGACGCCGAGGGCCGGGTCGACAACGACGCCACCCTTGAGCGGTACGCCGAGATGGCGCAGGTGCAGGCCGACGCGGGGGCCCATGTCGTGGGCCCCAGCGGGATGATGGACGGCCAGATCGGCGTCGTCCGTGACGCCCTCGACCAGATCGGCCGGGAGGACGTCGCGATCCTCGCCTACACCGTCAAGTACTCCTCCGCCTTCTACGGCCCCTTCCGGGAGGCCGTGGGCTCCTCGCTCAAGGGCGACCGCAAGACGTACCAGCAGGATCCGGCGAACGCCCGGGAAGCCCTGCGGGAGCTCGCGCTCGACCTCGAAGAGGGCGCCGACATGGTGATGGTGAAGCCGGCGGGACCCTACCTGGACGTCCTCGCGCGGGTCGCGGACGCCGTGGACCTGCCCGTGGCCGCCTACCAGATCTCCGGCGAGTACTCGATGATCGAGGCCGCTGCCGAGAGGGGCTGGATCGACCGGGACAAGGCCATCCTGGAGTCGCTGACGGGGATCAAGCGGGCGGGCGCCCAGAACATCCTGACGTACTGGGCCACCGAGGTCGCGCAGCGGCTGCGCTGAGGCGGGCAGGTGGGTAGGCGGGTAGGCGGTCAGGTCTTCACCGGTTGACGGCGAGGCGGGCGTCGCCGCGCTCGCCGCCATTTCTGGGCCCCAGAAACGCTTCTGGGCCTCAGGAACGCTTCTGGGCCTCAGGAACGCTTCTGGGTCTCAGGAACGCTTCTGGGTCTCAGGAACGGGGTGCCGGAACCGCCGTCAGCATCAGCAGGGAGTCCAGGTGTTTCTCCGGAACGTCGAAGGCCTCGGCCAGGGCCGGCAGGTGCGGGGCGAGCCGGGCGGTCAGTTCGTGGAGGGTCCGGGGTACTGAGCGGATCTGGTCGGGGGTGAGTGCCCGCTCGATCAGGAGCGGCCCGCTGAGCCGCTTCACGTGTCCCAGCAGGAACAGTGCGCAGAGGTCGTCAAGTAGGGCGCGGGTGGGCGGGTCGGTCACCCGGGCGTTGGCCCCGAGGAAGGCGTCGGCGGCCTGTCCGATCGCGTACGTCTCCACCAGGTCCAGGGCGGCGGCGGAGGCGTTGTTCCAGCGGCCGAGTGCGTCGCCGCCGTCGCCGCGGCGGAGGTCGCGGCGGGCGGCCTGGTGCGATTGGCGTTCGGCGGCGGTGATGGCTCGGCGGAGGAAGGTGGGGTCCGTCAGGCTCTCCTGGCCGGTGGCCGCGGCGGGCTCGGCGGCGAGTTCGTGGCCGAAGATCATCTCGGCGCCGGCCTTGCACCAGATGGCGAGGTTGTCGCCCTCGGCGGTGATCGCACCCTCGACGTTCGCCGGGTACTCCGCCAGCCCGTTGACCGGGAACAGCGCGCGGGCGCCGCAGCGTTCGCGGCTCTCGATGGTGATGTCCCGGGCCTGCCAGGTGATCCAGCCCTTGGCCACGGCCACCAGCCGTTCTGTGGCGGCGCGTTCCTCGGGCGGGTGGGTGATCCAGCGGTCCGTGACCGTGCGGTGCAGGAAGGTCATGGCGTAGGCGGTCGCCACGCGATCGAGCAGGCGGGCGTGGTGGCTGCGGTGTGCGGCCAGCGGGACGCGATGCCCGGCGACCGGGCCGGAGATCCGCCGCAGGTGCGCGTAGCGGACGGCGGTCGTCAGTGCCGCCCGGCAGCCTCCGAGCGTGCTCGCGCTCATGCAGAGCTTCCCGACCGTGACGCGGCTGATCGCGTGGAGGAATCGTTTGCGCGGGCTGCCCACGCTGCTGGTGAAGGTGCCGTCCGGCAGCAACTGTCCGTGGGCACCCTGGATCAGGGCGGTGCGGGGCAGACGTACGTGGTCGAAGCTGGTGACGCAGTGGTCCACCGGGCTGCCGATGCGTTCCGGCAGCATGTCGACGGTGACACCCGGCAGAGTGCCCCGGCGGTCGGTCAGCGGGGTGAGGAACAGGAAGACGCCGTGGTCCTGGGGGGCTGCTTGGGGGCGAGTGGCTCCCTGGTCCTGGAGGACTCCTTCGTCCCTGTCCGCAGCTTTGGTTTGGTTGTCGATCAGTAGTCGGGCCGCGACCACCGCGGTCTTGGGGCCGCCCGCCGGGCTGGTGTTGGGCATGTACTTCGCCGCGGCCTCGTGCGGGGTGTGGAGTACGAACTCGTCGCGCTCACGGTCGTAACGGGCCACTGTCTCCAGCGCCGCCGCGTCGTTGCCGTGCCCCCGCTCCGTGCACAGGAAGGTGCCGGTGCGGGCCAGCGAGGCGAACTCCGTCAGGTCACGCGGCGCCGACACGTCGTCGTCCAGCAGGCTGCCGAGGAACAGGTTGTAGTGGATGCCTGCCACCGTCGCCGTCGCGCCGTCCACCACCGCCGCCCACTCGTGCAGTGCCGCCAGCCTGCGCGGGTCGTCCGCCAACTGTTCGGCGGGAAGGGGGAGTTCGTCGTTGAGCGCGCGCAGCCGGTCGTACGCGAGCTGCCACCTCTCCTCCACGTAGGCCGCGGGGCGGTGGCGGAACAGCTCGGCGGAGACGGCCTCGCGCCAGTGTGCGTGGACTTTCGCACCGTCGGGGCCGTCCTCGAAGAGGGCCTCGGTGAGCATGTCGGTCAGTGGCGCTGTGGTGCTGCCGGGGGCGGCGGCAGTGTTGCTGTCGATCATCACGGCCCGTCCAACGATCAAGGGACGCGCGCGGAAACGATCTTCCGGTTGCCGTTGCGTTAAACCGCCGTGACGGCAAGCGTCTCAGCGGGAGACGTGGGCGGTGAAGGCCGACCAGGCCCCCGGCGAGGCGGTGAAAGTGGGGCCGTCCTCCGGGTTCTTGGAGTCGCGGATGTGGATGGCGTGGGGGCAGGCGGCGACCTCTACGCACTGGCCGCCCTCGTCGCTGCTGTAGCTGGACTTGCGCCAGGTGTAGGCGACTTCGAGGCACGCGCCGCCTTCGTCGCTGCTGTAGCTCGACTTGAACCACTCAAGTGCGGTGCTCATTTGTCTCCTAGCAGACGGTCGAGCAGGCCCTTCGACTCCTGCGGAGACAGGGCCTGTGACCGCAGCATCGCATATTTGCGCGCCAGGATGGATACCTCGTCGGGGTCCGAAACCCACTGGCTGCCGCGCTGGCTCTCGGTGTAGGCGAGGTGTTGGTGGTCGGGTGTTTCCAGGAGGGTGAAGGGGCCTGCCAGGCCTGCGTGCGAGGGCGTGTTCATCGCCAGGAACTGGAGCGCCAGGCCCGGGAGTTCGGCGCAGTCGCGCAGGTGGCGGAGCTGGTCGCGGCGGGCCTTCGGGCCGCCGACGCCGAGGTGGAGCACCGGCTCCCACACGATGAAGCTCATCGTCGGCGGACACTTGCGTTGCAGGATCTCCTGTCGGTCCACGCGGGCCGCCGTCTTGGTCTCGATCTCGTCCTCGTCGAACGCCGGGATGCGCTCGCGCAGGACCGCGCGGGCGTACGCCTCGGTCTGGAGCAGGCCGGGTACGACCGCGTTGTCGAACCAGGACAGCGCGATGGCCTCGCGTTCGTGCAGCATGTACTGCTCCGCGAACAGCGGGAACTGGTCGATCTCCGGCATGTTCGTGACCCCTGCCAGCAACAGCCCCTTCGTGTCGAGGAGTTGGTCCAGGGTCTCGGCGAGGTCCGGCAGGAGTGGCCTTCTGCCCTGCTCGATCGACGCGATCGACTCCTCGTCGGCGAGGACAGCTTCACCGAGGGCGCGCTGTGTGTAGCCCGCCGCCTTGCGGGCGGTCTGCATCTGCGCTCCGACCATTCGCATGGCGGAGAGGTTCTTCTTCCGTGGCTGCTTCTTGGCGTTCATGCCGGACTAACTCCCCCACAGGTGCCCGTACCGACCCGTGCGAACCCGTACAAATTCTGAGTACGGTTTCACTCACTGATCCAGCGTAGTAACTTTGCGCGACATTCGTCCCGTGAATGAGACAACCCAACTGCCTTGTCAGCGCGAGCGCTTCTACCGCCGCGACCGCCGATCCGTCCCCGCTGCCAGGCGGTTCACCTGCGAGGCGTTGGCCGATTGGGGGCTGACCCAGGCCGGGTGCGCCGACGACGTGTTGCTGTGCGTGAGTGAGCTCGCCACCAACGCGTTGGTGCACGGGGTGCCGCCCGGTCGGGGGTTCCAGCTGTATCTGCGGTACGAGGGGGGCGTACTGCGGGTGGAGGTGCACGACAGCGGGCCCGGTGCCCCGCGGATCGCGGACGGCGCGGACGGCGCGGACGAGGGCGGGCGGGGGCTGCTGCTCGTCGCCGCGCTCAGCGACAAGTGGGGGGTGGCGGAGCGGGACCCCGGGAAGGTGGTGTGGTGCGAGTGGGGAACGGCGCCCACCGGCGAGGACGGCCGGACAGGTTCTGGGCCCGCCCCTCTGCCCCGGCCTGCCGACCGCGTCCGGATCGCGGAAACCCGCTTGTAGGCGGCACGTACATCCCTAGGCTGCGGCACGAGTCGTCCGTGCAGCCGAAGGAGCCGAGCCATGACCGTCGCCGAGCCCGCGCCCACCCGTGCCCCTGTGCCGCCGCTCGCCGCGCGGGCCCGGTCGATCGGCGGTTCGCCGGTACGGGACATCCTCGCCGTCACCGCGCGCCCCGAGGTGATCAACTTCGCGGGCGGGCTGCCGGCGCCGGAACTCTTCGACGTCGAGGGGATCTCGGCCGCCTACCGGGCGGTCCTCGCCGAAGTGCCCGAACAGGCGCTGCAGTACTCCACGACGGAAGGCGAGCCGGGGCTGCGGGCCGCGCTCGCCGCACGTACCTCGGCACGCGGGCTGGCCACCGGCCCCGACGACCTGCTCGTCACCACGGGTTCCCAGCAGGCCCTTTCGCTGCTCGCCACCGCGTTGCTCGAACCCGGGGACACCGTCCTGGTCGAGAACCCCTGCTATCTGGCGGCACTTCAGGTCTTCGGCTTCGCGGGCGCGCGGGTGGTCGCCGTGCCGGGGGACGGGCACGGTGTCGATCCCGAGGCCCTGGAGGAACTGGTGGCGCGCGAACGCCCCAAGCTCCTCTACACCGTGCCCACCTTCCAGAACCCGACGGGCCGCACGCTGCCGGCCGAGCGGCGGGCCGCCGTCGCCGAGGTCGCCGGCCGGCACGGGCTGTGGATCGTCGAGGACGACCCGTACGGCGAGCTGCGCTTCGAGGGCGCGCGCGTGCCGTGGATCGCGTCGCAGGCGGGAGCGGAGGACCGTACGGTCCTGCTCGGATCCCTCTCCAAGGTCATGGCCCCGGGCCTGCGGCTCGGCTGGCTGCGCGCCCCGGCGGAACTGCGCCGCGCCTGCGCCGTGGCCAAACAGGCCGCCGACCTGCACACCCCGACCCTCAACCAGCTCGCCGCGGCCCGGTATCTGGCGGACAGCGACCTGGACGGGCACGTCACGCGGGTCGCGGCGGTCTACCGCGAACGCCGGGACGCGATGCTCGCGGGCCTCGCCGACGCCCTCCCCGAAGGCTCGGTCTGGGACCGGCCCGAGGGCGGCATGTTCCTCTGGGTCCGGCTTCCGGAGACGTACGACACCACGGAGCTGCTCCCGGCGGTGCTGCGGCAGGAGGTGGCGTACGTCCCCGGTGCGCCGTTCTACGCGGCCGAGCCCGACCGGTCGACGCTGCGGCTGTGCTTCGTGACGCAGACGCCGGAGGAGATCGAGGAGGGGCTGCGGCGGTTGGGGGCGGGGCTGGCCTCTGGCCGGTGAGCGCCGGCCCCCTGCGGCCCGGAGTCACCAGGTGAGGGCGTCGGCCATGGTCGACTGCCAGTACGTGACGGTGATCGTGTCGTCGATCCACACGCCCTTCGCGGGGAGCGACGGGTTGGCCGCGTCGCCCGTGCTGTTGTTCAGGAGGACGGCGAGGGCCTTGGCCGTGTAGCCGTTGGAGCCGCTGCCGTCGCCGCTCGACAGGAGCACGCTCGCGTAGCCCGACTCGCCGGGGGCCAGGGTGACCACGGCCTGCGGCTTGGAGTCCTCGAAGGCCGGCGGGACCGACTGGGCCTCGCTGAAGCGGACGGCCGGGTAGCCGATGAGGTTGCAGTTGCCCGCCCCGGTGTTGGTGACGGTGAGGAGCATGTGGTTCAGGGGGCGGGAGACCTCTGTGGCGGTCGTACGGGTGGTGGTGCTGGTGCAGCGGGTGGAGGTGGGGGCCGGGTCCTTCGAGCCCGTGGAGCCCGTGGAGTCCGGGGACTTTGTGGAGTCCGTCGTGCCGTCGGCGGCCTGGTCGGCTCCCGTGGGCGTTCCCTCGTTCGCCTTGGTCGGCGGTGACGACGGC
This sequence comes from Streptomyces sp. NPDC058470, assembly GCF_042721055.1. Lineage (NCBI taxonomy): Bacteria > Bacillati > Actinomycetota > Actinomycetes > Kitasatosporales > Streptomycetaceae > Streptomyces > Streptomyces sp. NPDC058470. Next base: position 263,945 of record NZ_JBHXMF010000002.1, on the reverse strand, counting down.
TTGGCGGACGCGAGGGGTGACTCCGTGGCCGAGGAGATCGCCGAGGCGCCCTCGTCCTTGACACCCTCTCCGTTGTTGCACGCGGCCAGCGTCAGCGTGACGACCGTGATCGCGGCGGCGGCGAGCATACGGGTACGGGAGTTGCGTGCGGACATGGTTGATCCCCCTGTGTGGAGCGGGTGTGGACGCAGGCCGGTCGACCGGGTGCCGGGAGCGGCGTGCTTGGATGACCACAGCTTGTGCGGCGATCCGTCCCAGCCGCCACAGCTGCCGGGGCATCCGGGACGCTGGAACGCTCACAGGGGCTCTGACCTGGGGGAACGATGTTCCCCTGGAACGCGGATCTGGGACGCGGGGAGGTGAGGAACGGTGGCGGGGGACGAGTTCTCGGAGCTGCTGGGGCAGTTGAAGCAGCGGTCCGGGCTCAGTTACGGGGTGCTGGGGAAGCGGCTCCACATGAGTGCGTCGACGCTTCACCGGTACGTCAACGGGGACGCCGTACCGACGGATTACGCACCCGTGGAACGGTTGGCCCGGGTCTGCAAGGCCACCCCCGACGAACTGGTGGAGCTGCATCGGCGCTGGGTGCTGGCCGATGCGCGGCGGGGGGTGAAGGGGGCCGTGGGTGTGGGGTCCGTGGAGGCGAAGGCGGAGGCGGAGGCCGGGGCGTCCGCGGTTGCCGAGCCGGAGGGCGAGCGGGTTGCCGGGGCCGGAGCGGGAGTTGAGGCAGGGTCCGTGTCCGTGTCTGTGTCCGGAGCGGGAGCTGGGCCGGAGGCCGGGGCCGTTCCGGAGGTCGAGCGCTCGCTCGGGTCGGGGGCGCCTGTGGCACCTGTGGCGCGGCGTCGCCGTACCGTCGTCCTTGCCGGTGCCGCCGTGGCCGCCGCCGTGGTGTCGGCCGCGCTCGTGGTGAACCTTGTACCCGGCAGGGGTGATGACGGTCAGGGGCGGAACCAGTCCGTGGGGGTCGCCGCCACGGAGTCCGCCGCCGCTGGTTCCGGTGATTCCGGTGCGTCGCAGGGCTCGAAGGGGAAGCCGGCCTCGCCGTCCGTCTCGGCGGACGGCACCCCCACGGCTTCCACGTCCACTTCCGCGCCGCCGGGCAGTGGGGCCGAGGCGGCTCCGGACGCCGTGGACGAGGACGGCGCCTCCGCGCCCACGGTCGCCACCAACCCGTACAAGTGGGAAGACCAGTGCAGCCAGCACTACCTGGTGAACCAGAAGGCCGAGCAGGTGCCACCGCCGCCGAACGAGCCGGAGGCGCGTGGGTGGGTCACCGCGCTCGGCGGGGTCGCCGCCGGACAGCAGATGCTCGCGCTGACCGTGCAGGGCACCGGGAAGGCCACCGTCGTACTGGAAGCGCTGCATGTCCGCGTGGTGACGAAGAACGCGCCACTCGCCTGGAACGACTTCCAGATGGGCTTCGGCTGCGGCGGCGGCGTGGACACGAAGTCGTTCGTCGTGGACCTGGACGCCGGAAGTCCCACCGTCGAGACCAAGGCGGGGCAGCGCGACTTCCCCTACAAGGTCAGTGAGTCCGACCCCGAGGTCTTCTACATCTTCGCGAACTCCAAGGCCCACGACGTGAGTTGGTACCTGGAGCTGAACTGGTCCAGCGGCACCGACAAGGGCACGGTCCGCGTCGACGACAACGGCAACCCGTTCCGGACGAGCGGGAACGTGGGGCGGCCCGCGTACGCGTATCCGCTGGGCGACTCCGAGTGGTGGAGGAACGAGTACGAGCCCAACATCAAGGGCTGACCCACCGACGTCAACGTGTACGCGGTCGGCCGAGGCTGCGGGCGCCGGCCGGCGTCAGTCCCACCAGAACGACCACACCTTCTGGCCGAGGACTTCGTGTGCGGCGTACTCCCGCAGCGTCTCGTGGTGGCCCTGGGTGATGTTGTCCGGGCAGAACGCGAAGTGTTCGGCGGCGATCGCCTCCGCCTCGGCCGTGGTGGTGGGCGGGGCCGCCACCGACAGGACGAGCTGGTCGAAGGTGAGGGCGACCACGCGGATGCCGAAGCGGTCCTCCCAGGAGCGGAGCACGGCGCACAGGCGGGCCACGTCGCCCTCGTAGTTCACGGGACCCGACCAGCCGATCGCCGCCGGGATGTCCGCGCTGCGGCGGGCCGGGACCAGGGCGAGGCGCGCGTCCTTCAGCCATGAGCCGCTGTCCGCGAGGGAGTCGGCGATCTCGGCGGCACGCGCGTTCGGGTCGGCGTCAGGCGCGGTGGCGGGGGCGAGGCCCGGCCACTGAGAGCCATAGGGTGCGACCGTCTCGTCGTACGTGTGGGGCTCGCCGAAGGCCTCGACGACGGCTTCCTTGCCCGGGTAGTCCTCGTCCGGGTCGGGCACGTCCGCCGCGTACTCCTCCCAGAACTCCGCCAGCACCTCCTCGGCGTCGTGGTCCCCGGGGTACGACACCTCGTCCGGCGCCAACTCCCAGTCGTCCAGCTCCCCTTGGTCGCCGCCGACGTCTATGAGGAGGGGAAGGAGGCCGGACGTCCGCCGGGCGGGCTCCAGTGCCGACCAGGCTCCGGGAGCCGCCGGCCCCTCGGCGTGCCAGAGCAGCGGCTCGTGCCACGGACCCTCGTCAGTCGCGTCGATCAGTCGCCCGGACGGGAGTTCAAGCCCGAGCGCGCGCCCGCTCGGGTCGGCCGCCAGAGTCGGCAGCGGGTTGGGAAGTGTCGCCATGGCCCTGACTTTAGGGGCAGCCACTGACAATGGGCCTGGCGGCCCGGGTGACTTGGGCGACCTGGACGGCGGAGGAAAACCGGGCGGCCCCCGGCACCTGAACAACCGGGGGCCGCACCGGCGAACGCCCTTGGGCGCTCGGAGTGGATCAGAGCCGCTCGGGCGTCCTGATCCCGAGAAGCGCCATGCCCTGCTGGAGCGTGCGGGCCGTGAGGTCCACGAGGAACAGGCGGTTCTCGACGAGCTCCGACGGGTTGTCGTCGCTCAGGACCTGGCACTTGTCGTAGAACGTGGTCAGCAGCGAGGCAAGCTGGTAGAGGTACGACGCCAGTTTGTGCGGCTCATAGCCCGCGGCCACCTCGGCGAGCGTCTCACCGAACCGGTCGAGATGCAGACCCAACTCCCGCTCCGCCGACACCAGTTCCAGCTCCGGGTGCGCGACCGGGCGCGCCTCGCCCGCCTTGCGCAGGATCGACTGGATACGGGCGTACGCGTACTGGAGGTACACCGACGTGTCGCCGTTCAGTGACACCATCTGGTCCAGGTCGAACTTGTAGTCCCGGACGGCGGAGGTGGAGAGGTCCGCGTACTTCACGGCGCCGATACCGACGTACCGGCCGTTCTCCTCGATCTCCTGCTCGCTCAGGCCCACCTTCTCGGCCTTCTCGCGTACGACGGTCGTGGCGCGGTCGATCGCCTCGTCCAGCAGGTCGACCAGCCGGATCGTCTCGCCCTCACGGGTCTTGAACGGCTTGCCGTCCTTGCCGAGGACCGTGCCGAAGGCGAGCTGGTACGCCTTGACGTCGTCGCTCAGCCAACCGGCCCTGCGCGCGGTCTCGAAGACCATCTTGAAGTGCAGGGACTGCCGGGCGTCCACGACGTACACGAGCGCCGACGCCTTCAGATTGAAGACACGGTCCCTGATCGCGGACAGGTCCGTCGCCGCGTAGCCGTACCCGCCGTCCGACTTCTTCACGATCAGCGGGGTCGGGTTGCCGTCCGGGCCCTTGACGTCGTCGAAGAACACACAGAGTGCGCCGTCCGAGCGGACTGCCACGCCCGACTCCTCCAGGAGGCGGCACGTCTCGTCCAGCATGTCGTTGTAGCCGGACTCGCCGATCACGTCCGCGTCGCGGATCTCCATGTCCAGCTTGTCGAAGACCGAGTAGAAGTAGATCTTCGACTCGTCCACGAACCTCTGCCAGGTCGCGAGCGTTTTGGGTTCGCCCGCCTGGAGGTCCACCACCCGGAGCCGCGCCCGCGTCTTGAACTCCTCGTCGGAGTCGAAGAGCTTGCGGGCCGTCTTGTAGAGCCGGTCGAGGTTCGACATGGCTTCTTCGCCGGTGACTTCGGCGTCCTTGTGGTCCAACTCGTGCGGGTGCTCGTCCAGATACTGGATGAGCATGCCGAACTGGGTGCCCCAGTCGCCGATGTGGTGCCTGCGTACGACGGTTTCGCCGACGAACTCCAGGATCTGCACCACCGCGTCACCGATCACCGCGGAGCGCAGGTGGCCTACGTGCATCTCCTTCGCCACGTTCGGCTGCGCGTAGTCGATCACCGTCGTGCCCGGGTGCTCGATGAACGGCACGCCGAGGCGCTCGCCGTCCGCGTACCGCTCCGCGAGGTTCTCGGTGATCGCCCTGTCGGTGATCGTGATGTTCAGGAAGCCGGGTCCGGAGACCTCGATGTCCTTGATCACGTCACCTGTCGTGATCCGCTCCACGACCTGCGTCGCAAGCTCCCGCGGGTTCGCCTTCGCCTTCTTCGCGAGCGCCAGGATTCCGTTGGCCTGGAAGTCCGCCCGCTCGCTTCGGCGCAGCAGCGGGTCCGCGGAACCGGCCTCCGGCAGGGCTGCCGAGAGGGCGTTCGCGAGGCGCTGATGGACGGAAGCGGTGAGGGACGTGACCGAGGCCATGTGAGTGGGTGCCGTTCTCCTCGAGGAATCAGATAGACCCATCCAGTATTCCATGGGGGGACAAGCGGATTTCTCGGGTGCGGGGGGGTGTGAGGGTGCCCACCCTGGGGGTGGAGGTGGGGTTGATTCGCCCCCTCCGCCCCTACCCGTCCCTTGCTCCTGGGGGCTGCCGCCCCCAGACCCCCGCTGTCGCGCTGAACGCGCTCGTCCTCAAACGCCGGACGGGCTGAAACCGCCGCCACGGTGGGTGGGTGGGGGATTGGGATGGTGCCGTTTGGTTCTCGAACGCCGGACGGGCTGAAACCGCCGCTCCTGTGGGTGGGTGGGGGATTGCGGCGGTGCCGTCTCGGCCTCGAACGCCGGAGGGGGTGAAAGTGCGGCCCCGGTGGGTGGGCGGGGACTGGGATGGTGCCGTCTCGGCCTCGAACGCCGGACGGGCTGAAAGATCCCACCCCGGCCGGGGCTGAAAGTTCTGGCCCCGGCCGGGGTGGGAGAATAGGGGCCGTCAGCCGTGTGACCCTGCCGGCTGGATTCGAAGGAACTCCAGAAAGAGGACGTGCCGATCGTGGCTCAGAGCACCGAGACCACCGACTGGGTCTCCCGTTTCGCGGATGAGGTCATCGAGGAGTCGGAGCGTCGGGCCCCCGGTAAACCGGTCGTCGTCGCGTCCGGGCTCTCGCCCTCCGGCCCGATCCACCTCGGGAACCTTCGGGAGGTCATGACGCCGCACCTCGTCGCCGACGAGATCCGGCGGCGCGGTCACGTCGTACGCCACCTCATCTCCTGGGACGACTACGACCGCTACCGCAAGGTCCCGGCCGGCGTCCCCGGCGTCGACGAGTCCTGGTCCCAGCACATCGGCAAGCCCCTGACCTCCGTGCCGGCCCCCAAGGGCTCCGAACACCCCAACTGGGCCGAGCACTTCAGGTCCGCGATGACCACGTCGCTCGCCGAGCTGGGCGTGGAGTACGACGGGATCAGCCAGACCGAGCAGTACACCTCGGGCACCTATCGCGAGCAGGTTCTCTTCGCGATGAAGCACCGCGGTGACATCGACGCGATCCTCGAGCAGTACCGGACCAAGAAGAGCCCGGCGAAGAAGCAGGGACAGAAGCCGGCCGACGAGGCCGAGCTGGAGGCCGAGGAGGGCTCCGGCGCCGCCGCCGAGGACGACGGCAGCTCGGACGCCGGGTACTTCCCCTACAAGCCCTACTGCGGGCGCTGCGAGAAGGACTTCACCACCGTCACGGCCTACGACGACGACAGCACCGAGCTGACGTACACCTGCTCGGCCTGCGGATTCTCCGAGACCGTCCTGCTGAACGAGTTCAACCGCGGCAAGCTGGTCTGGAAGGTCGACTGGCCCATGCGCTGGGCCTACGAGGGTGTGGTCTTCGAGCCGAGCGGGGTCGATCATTCGTCGCCCGGCTCCAGCTTCCAGGTCGGCGGGCAGATCGTCGGGATCTTCGGCGGCAAGCAGCCGATCGGGCCGATGTACGCCTTCGTCGGCATCAGCGGCATGTCCAAGATGTCCAGCAGCAAGGGCGGGGTCCTCACCCCGGCCGACGCCCTCCAGATCATGGAACCGCAGCTGCTGCGCTGGCTCTACGCCCGCCGCCGCCCCAACCAGTCCTTCAAGATCGCCTTCGACCAGGAGATCCAGCGGCTCTACGACGAATGGGACAAGCTCGCGGGCAAGGTAGCCGAGGGGTCCGTGCTTCCGGCGGACGCCGCCGCGTACGCGCGGGCGGTGGGCACGGCGTCCGGTGAGCTTCCCCGGACGCCCCGCCCGATGCCGTACCGCACCCTCGCCTCCATCGCCGACATCACCGCCGGAGCCGAGGACCAGACCCTGCGGATCCTCAGCGAGCTCGACCCGCAGAACCCGCTCACCTCGCTCGACGAGGTCCGGCCGCGGCTCGACAAGGCCGAGACCTGGATCAACACGCAGGTCCCGGCTCAGGAGCGCACCGTCGTCCGCGACGAGCCCGACGCCGAGCTTCTCAAGTCCCTCGACGAACAGGGGCGCGAGTCCCTTCGCCTGCTGCTCGACGGACTCGACGCCAACTGGTCCCTCGACGGCCTGACCCACCTCGTCTACGGCGTCCCCAAGGTCCAGGCCGGCTTCCCCGCCGACGCCACCCCCAAGGAACTCCCGTCCGAGATCAAGGTCGCCCAGCGCACCTTCTTCGCACGGCTCTACCACCTGCTGGTGGGCCGTGACACCGGCCCGCGCCTGCCGACCCTGCTGCTGGCCGTGGGGCAGGAAAGGGTGCGCCGCCTCCTCGGGGAGTAGATCCCGCGATACGACGACGGGGGCGCCCGGTGCTCAATGGCACCGGGCGCCCCCGTTGTCGTAGAAGAAGAACCGAAGACATCTGAGGACATCTGAGGACATCCGAGGGGAACCGCTTACGCGATGTGGTCTTCCTGAAGGTCCGCCGTGTGGCGGTTGGTGAAGCGGTTGACCAAACGGTCGGCCTCGCGATGCGGGAGCGTGATGCCGTACGTGGCCTCCACGTCGCCCCTGAACTGGCCCGAGGTCGGGTAGCTGCCGTCTATCGACTTCTTGAAGACCAGGTAGTAGTCGTCCTCGGTCGGCTCCGATCCGCCGCCCGCACCCATCTCACGGGTACGGCCCGGGCCGGCCGGTATCGGGAAGGTACCGGTGTCCTCCGGAGAGGGCTCCGGGACAGGCGGCTCCTCGTGCTGCTGCGGGAACGCCTGCTGCTGCTCGAACTGCTGTGGGGCCTGGAACTGTTGCTGTTCCTCGAACTGCTGCCGCGCCTGGAACCGCTGCTGTTCATCGAACTGCTCGGCCTGCTGCTGCTCCGCGAACCACTGCCCGTACGCGGCATCCTCGTCGTACACCGGGGTGTACGTCGGGTCGTAGCCCCCCTGATACGCGACGGCCTGGGGATTCCGCGACTGAAGCCACGGGCTCTGCGGCTCGGCGTGGTCCTCCGGCTGCTCGGGGGGCTCGTTCGCCTCGGCAGCGGGAAGCTGTTCCCTGGCAGGTGCCGCGTCGCCCTGCAGGACGGGTGCCGTCGGCTCCGGCTCGCGGGCCGGCTCCAACTGCGGCGCGGGGGGCAGCAGTACGGGCTCGATGCCCGCCGCCGCGAGACCCGAGGGGGCCGTCTGGGCCAGCGGAACACCGTACTTCGCGAGCCGCAGCGGCATCAGGGACTCCACCGGGGCCTTACGGCGCCACGCGCGCCCGAAGCGGGACTGGAGCCGCGCCTGGTAGACGAGGCGGTCCTGCTCCAGCTTGATGACCTGCTCGTAGGAGCGCAGCTCCCACAGCTTCATCCGGCGCCACAGAAGGAACGTCGGGATCGGGGAGAGCAGCCAACGCGTGATGCGGACGCCCTCCATGTGCTTGTCGGCCGTGATGTCGGCGATCCGACCGATCGCATGGCGGGCCGCCTCGACCGAGACCACGAAGAGGACCGGGATCACGGCGTGCATGCCGACGCCCAGCGGGTCCGGCCAGGCCGCCGCGCCGTTGAAGGCGATCGTCGCCATGGTCAGCAGCCACGCCGTCTGGCGCAGCAGCGGGAAGGGGATCCTGATCCAGGTGAGGAGCAGGTCAAGGGCGAGCAGGACGCAGATACCCGCGTCGATGCCTATCGGGAACACATAGCTGAAGTTCCCGAAACCCTTCTCGATCGCGAGCTCGCGGACGGCCGCGTACGAGCCGGCGAAGCCGATGCCCGCGATGACAACCGCACCGGCGACGACCACGCCGATGAGAATGCGGTGTGTGCGTGTGAGCTGAATGGGCGCGGACACCCGTACTCCCCTCCCCTTACTTGTCGTTGCGCGCAACAGGGTGGCACATGTGTGCGGTGCCCGGGCGCACGGTACGGCACGAGCCCGGTCCCTGTAGGGGCCGGGCTCCTGCAAATGGCCTGGTGGGACTACGAGTTACGCCGCGGAAGCAGCTCTGTCACTTGTCCGGGTCAGCTTTTCTTGGCCGCCGACTTGGACGGGGACGCGGACGCGGACGGCGACGCGCTCTTCGAGGCCTCCTTCGAGGCCGACGGGGAGGGGGAGGCGCTCGACTTGGCGCCGCCTTCCTTGTTCGCCGCGGTCACCGCCGTCACCGCCTCCTTCGCGGCCTTCTCCGCCGCCTTCAGCAGAGTCGCGGCGGACGGGGTCTTCTCGCCCGCCAGACCGGCACCGTTGTAGTCGAGCGTGACGACGGCGTTCTCGACGCGCGCCACGACCGTCTGCTGCTTGAAGGCGCCTTCCTTCTTCTTCAGGTCGTAACTCACGGCCGTCGCCTCGTCGCCCGTACCGGACACCGACGCCGACTTCGTGTTCTTCGCGCCCGTCACCGTCTTCGCACCCGAGACCTGCTTCTCGAAGTACGCGTGCGCCTGCTCGTCGCCCGTGCCACGCGCGTCCGAGTCGAAACGCAACAGGGCCACATTCAGCCAGCGGTACTGCGAACCCTTCACACCGTTGCTGTCCAGGCTCGTCCAATAGCAGTTGCCGCGCGCCGACACCTCGTCCGTCGCGCCCTTCTTGCCGGACTTGCCCGCCTTCGGGACCAGCTCGCCCAGCGTCTTGTCCGTCAACACCGAGCAGGACTCGGGCAACGTCGCATACGCGGCCGCCTGCACGGCGTTCGCCGAAGCACTCACGGACACCTCCGTGCCCGGGCTCGCATCGGAGCTGTTGTTCGCGTCACCGGACGCGGAGCCGGAATCGGAGCCGGAGTCCGAGGAACAGCCTGCGGCGACAAGCATCACCGGGACGGCGGCTGCGCTGACAAGGATGCGGGTGAGTCGCGGTACTCGGCCTACTCGCTGTACTGGTCGGTGCATGGTTCCTTCACTCGTGGCGCTCGTGGGACGGCCGCACATGGAACGTACGACCGGTCGGGTCCGAGGGGCCACGGTACGCGGTGAGGCAGGCGAGCGGTCCCGCTTCGGGGGCTTTGCACCAGGGTGCCGAGCCCCCTCCGGACCCCCTAACCGTTGAGCGTGTCAGCCAGCTTCGCGGCCAGATCGCGGGCCCTGTCCTGCATTTCCTTGCTGTCCGGCACCTCGCCCGTGACCGCCGGCTGCTCGTCGTACTCGATCGTCACGATCACATTCGACGTGCGGAACACCACAGTCACCGTCCGCTGCTGCGCCGTCGAGCCGGCCGAACTGAGGGTGTCGTTCAGATACGCCTCGTCGCCCAGGCCGTCGAGAGTGCGGGGCTGGAGGGAGGTGGGGGTCGCGTCGGCGGAGGGGGACGTGGACGAGGAGGTGGACGAGGAGGCCGAGGCGGCGTCGGAGGGGGAGTCCGAAGGGGACGCGGAACTGTCGGCATCCGGGTCCGGGCTCCCCGAACCCGCGGAGCTGGTGGAGGTGGTGGAGCTGGTGGAACTCGTCGGCTCCGGCAGGTCCGCCGCCGTCTCCTTGCCCGTGTAGAGGTCCGAGGCCTTGCTGTCGTCGCTCACCGCGTTCTCGTACGAGACCACACGCTCGAAATCGACGAACAGATGGTCCGTGGCGGCCGCGGACTCCACCTTCCAACGGCAGCCGACCCGCCGGTCGGTGTCGAACGTGGGCGAGGGCGTGCCCTCGTACGCCGTGCCGCGCTGCTCCTCGTCGGCGATCTGCTTGATGCCGGGCAGCAGCGAGTCGAGGCTGCCGTGGTCGACGGCGGCGCAGGCCTCGGGGAGCGTGCGGTACCTACCGGGCTGCGCCGCGGGTGCCGTCGTACCGGAGTCGCCCGGCTTCGCGTCGTCCTGCGTGTCCTCGCCGCCTGAACCGCCCGTGCAGCCGGCCAGTAGCGCCGCGAGGAGCACGGCGACACCGGGTACATACGCCTTCCGCTGCACGTTCAGGCTCCTTTCGGCCCTTCCCGATGGCCTGAGGCCCGGGATGTCCTGTGGTTATTCGGTTGCCGCGTGGGGGCGGCCCCTGGAGACAATGTCTATCGCACGCACAGCCGTGAACGCCGGTCCGTTGTCCCATACGTCGACCTTGGCACCGGTTTTGCGTTTCGAGTCTTCTGTTCGTTTCCGGGGGAAAGAGAACGATATGTCATACGTAGAGGTGCCGGGCGCCAGGGTTCCCATCCGCATGTGGGCCGACCCGGCGTCCGTCGAGGACGTGGCGCTGAGACAGCTCCAGAACGTGGCGACCCTTCCGTGGATCAAGGGGCTGGCCGTCATGCCCGACGTCCACTACGGGAAGGGTGCGACGGTCGGTTCCGTCATCGCGATGCGGGACGCGGTGTGTCCTGCGGCGGTGGGGGTGGACATCGGGTGCGGGATGTCCGCCGTCAAGACTTCGCTGACTGCCAACGATCTGCCGGGAGATCTGTCCGGCCTTCGGTCGAAGGTCGAGCAGGCTATTCCGGTGGGGCGGGGGATGCATGAGTCGGCGGTGGAGCCCGGGCGGTTTCATGGGCTGGCCACTGGGGGGTGGGATGAGTTCTGGGGGCGGTTTGATGGGGTTGCGGAAGCGGTGAAGTTCCGGCAGGAACGTGCCACAAAGCAGATGGGAACGCTCGGATCCGGGAATCATATGATCGAATTGTGTACTGATTCGGTGGGTGCCGTTTGGCTCATGCTTCACTCCGGGTCCCGGAACGTGGGCAAGGAGCTGGCCGAATACCACATCGGCGTGGCCCAGAAGCTCCCGCACAATCAAGGGCTGGTCGACCGCGACCTCGCTGTTTTCGTGGCTGACACCCCACAGATGGCGGCGTACCAGCACGACCTCTACTGGGCGCAGGAGTACGCGAAGTACAACCGAACCATCATGATGGCGCTGCTCAAGAACGTGATCCGCAAGGAGTTCAAGAAGGCTCGTGTGACCTTCGAGTCGGAGGTCAGCTGCCACCACAACTACGTCAGCCGCGAGCGCTATGACGGAATGGACCTGCTTGTTACTCGCAAGGGAGCCATTAGCGCCCGGGCGGGGGAATTCGGGATCATTCCGGGCTCCATGGGTACCAGCTCGTACATAGTGAAAGGGCTCGGAAACGAGAAGGCCTTCAACTCGGCGTCGCACGGAGCCGGTCGGCGTATGAGCCGGAGCGCGGCGAAGCGTCGTTTCACGACGAAGGACCTGGAAGAGCAGACGCGGGGCGTGGAATGCCGCAAGGACTCCGGCATCGTGGATGAGATTCCGGGGGCCTACAAGAACATCGAGCAGGTTATGGAGCAGCAGCGTGATCTGGTTGAGGTCGTGGCGAAGCTGAAGCAGTTTGTGTGTGTGAAAGGTTGATTGGACGCGCGATGGGCCCCGATCTGGTCTGGATCGGGGCCCATGGGTCAGTCGATCACTGACCGTTGGTGGGCATTGGCACTTGGCCAGTGCGCAGACGGCAAAGGCGGACGGAGCAGCTCTTCTCGGTTCGGCCGAGTTCCTTGGCTGCTGCCGCGTTGTTGTTCAGCCTCAGCAGCACTCGGTCCTCCGAGTTCGTCCAGCGCCGACGATCAGGTGCCATCCTCATGGTGGCTGGGCGAATCCAGGCGGCGAGCGAGTCGGCAGCGGTCTGCTTTCGCTCCAATGAAAGACAATCCGGGTAGTAGAGGTGGGTGCCCAACTCTTGGGCCGCTTCCTTCGTGTGGAGGATGTTGTAGACGCCGTCGCGGGCGTTGCGCTTCATCGACCGCTCTGCCCCCGTGATCTTTCCGGCGTAGAAGCACAGGTATGCGCCGATGGCCGTGCTGGCCGTGGTCAGGGAAATGAAGGGGAAACCCTGACTTGTGTGTCCGATCGAACCGTCGGCGTCGATGACGCCTCGGAGATAGTCACGGCGTGAGAACTCGCCACATGGTGGAGTGATCGTCTTCGACTTGCGCCCGTAAGGCAGGCCGAGTTGGTTGAGCCTGGTCCGGGCTTCGAGGGCGCACAAGGTCCAGATCGATGGCTGGTCTTGGCGAAGTTCGTGGACCGAGTGCGTTCTCTGATGCTGCTGTTGTACGGCGTCAGCCGCCGGAAGTCGCGCAGGATCCCGATGTCCCGCACGTTGATCTCGGCGGTCAGGCGCCCTTTCTGGCCCGGCCCCCTCGCGAGATGCCCGTCGGCCTGCAAGAAGCCGAACATGTACGCGTAGTTGGGGTCTTCGAGGTCCATGAACCCCATCGTGTCGACGCCGAGGGCGTCGTCCAGGGTGAACTGGTGAGCGTTAGGCTCGCGTTCAGCCACAGGGAAGCTGCCTTCCTTGGTGGTCAGGCCCTCGGTCGGGATGGCAGTCCTGGCTGAGGGCCGTCGCTTTCTGATGTTGTGGCGCGAGCCTAGATCGCGAGTTCGGTCCTCGTGTGGGCGATCTGTTCGGTTCACCCTTGTGAGTGAGTGGAGTTGCCTTTCGAAGAGGGCGACTGTGTATGGGTCGCCCGGGCCTGCTGTGACGTGGCGTTCGCCGACGGGGTGTAACCGGCGGACGCAGACAGCAAGGTCCCGCCGCCCGACCGCCCACCGCGGGCCGCCCTCTGCGGCCTGGGGTACGGAGGGTATGTGTCTGTTCACAACTGGTCTGCGTAGGCAGGGAGTTCGTTACTTGGCGTGCATGACCGCGTAGATCATGACGAACGCCACGATGTGGATGCCGAAGAGGAAGTACGCGAGGTACCACCAGACGTAGCGCTCGTCCTTTGTCTCCTGGGCCAGGCGGCGTTGTTCCTGTTCTTGGTTCTGCTGGCGCTCCGTGGAGGGCTCTTCCGGTGTCATAGCTCCCGGTGGACCTTCGCGTTCGATGCCTGGGCGCGGGGGCGGACCACGAGGAGGTCGATGTTGACGTGGCTGGGGCGGGTGATCGCCCAGGTGATCGTGTCGGCCACGTCCTCGGCGGTGAGGGGCTCGGCGACGCCCGCGTACACCTTGGCGGCCTTCTCCTCGTCGCCGCCGAAGCGGGTCAGTGCGAACTCGTCCGTCTTGACCATGCCGGGGGCGACCTCGATGACGCGGACCGGGGTGCCGACGATCTCCAGGCGGAGGGTCTCCGCGAGCACGTGTTCGGCGTGCTTGGCAGCGACATAGCCGCCGCCGCCCTCGTACGTGCTGAACGCGGCCGTCGAGGAGAGTACGACCACCGTTCCGTCGCCGCTCGCGGTCAGGGCGGGGAGCAGGGCCTGGGTGACGTTCAGGGTGCCGATGACGTTCGTCTCGTACATCTGGCGCCAGTCGGCCGGGTCGCCCGTCGCGACGGGGTCGGCGCCCAGTGCGCCGCCGGCGTTGTTGACCAGGACGCCGATCGTCTTGAAGGCGCCGGCGAACTCGTCCACCGCCGCGCGGTCGGTGACGTCCAGGGCGTACGCCGTCGCCTGGTGGCCCGTCGCGGTCAGCTCCTTCGCGAGCGCCTCGATGCGGTCCTTGCGGCGGGCGGTCAGGACGACGCGGTAGCCCGCGGCCGCCAGCTGCCGGGCCGTCGCGGCGCCGATGCCGCTGCTGGCACCGGTGACGACGGCGATACGGGACGCGGCGGCGGGGCTCATGCGGCTTCTCCTCGGGGCGGGACCTGGCAGGCAGGGGCGATGGTGCTGCTCTGGCAAGGATAGGCGGGGTGGGTGCGCGGGAGGTTGCCGGACTGGTCCGGGTGGCTGGGAGGGCCGTGCGTGGGACGATGGAGTGGGTGATCCCCTGTACTGGAGGTGGATCATGGGACAGGCACGTGAGGTCATGGACCGGCTCACCGAGGCGCTCACCTCGACCCCGGATCTGAAGGCCATCGCCGAGCTGTACGCGGCGGATGCCGTTGCCGTCACGCCCGATGCCGGAGAGGTCCACGGGCGCGACAACATCGTCGACTACTGGCGTCAGATGACGGACGCGGTCACGGACGCCTCGTACGAGTCGGTGTACGCGGCCGAGGTCGGCGACACCGCCATCGACGAGGGTTTCTACAGCGGGACGAACACGGGTCCGCTGCCGTTGCCCTCCGGGGAGTCGCTGCCCGCGACCGGGAAGAGCGTCAGGATTCGTGGCTGCGATTTCGCGACCGTCGAGGACGGGCGGATCGTCAGCTATCGGCTCTACTTCGACCAGATGGATTTCTTGGGGCAGTTGGGGCTGCTGCCCGAGGAGGCGCCCTGAGGTGGGCCTGGGCGACCTGAGGGGTGCCCTTAGTTGTCTCGTGGCGCGTACATGATTACCGCCATGCCTGCGAGGCAGATCAGTGCGCCCGTGATGTCCCAGCGGTCCGGGCGGTAGCCGTCCGCGACCGTTCCCCAGACGAGGGAGCCGGCGACGAAGACGCCGCCGTACGCGGCGAGGATGCGGCCGAACTCGGCGTCCGGCTGGAGCGTGGCCACGAAGCCGTACACGCCGAGGGCCATCACGCCCGCGCCGATCCACAGCCAGCCGCGGTGCTCGCGTACGCCCTGCCAGACCAGCCAGGCGCCGCCGATCTCGAAGAGGGCGGCGAGGACGAAGAGAGCGGCGGAGCGGGCGATCAGCATGCGGTCACCTTTGCATGGGGGGTCGTGGAGGTTGGGACGTGTTGGGTGCGGTCCGCTGTCACCTGATGGACGGCGCCTGGCAGGGGCCAGGGGTGGGATACATCCCGTGAGGATGACCTGCCGGTCTAGCGAAGGAAATGACCTCATGGGGATGCGGACGCTGATGCGGGTGTGGTGTGCGGTGGTTGCCGGTGCGGGGTTGGTGGTGGGGGCGGGGTCGCCTGCCGGCGCCGGCGTTCCCCTCGCTCCCGAGGCCGATCTGGCCTATCACGGGTACGTGTCCATGGCCGACGGCCGTGTCGACGTACGGCTGACTCCGCGGAACCACGGTCCGAGCGCCGTCGCGGACGCGACCGTCCGGCTGCGTTGGTCGGTTCCCCTGGCGGACCGGCAGAGTCTGCCGGGCGGGTGCGCGCGGGCGGACGTGCGGGCGGTGGTGTGCCGGACGGGGGCGCTGGCGGCGGACGGGCTGGGGGAGGAGATCACGCTGGCGGTACGGCTGCGGGGGGCGCCGGCTGAGGTGATGCTGGAGTTCGAGACGGTGTGGGGTGGTGGGGCGGTGGATGGGAACCGGGCGAATGATCGGCAGCGGGTGTTGGTGCTGGATACGGGGGACTCGTATGTCTTCTAGGGGGCGCTGCTTGCGGGGGCCTTGGGCCCCGGTTCGGTGGTCCCGACCGGTCCGGTGGGTCCTGACGGTCCGGTGGTTCCGGCCGGTCCGGTGGTTCCGGCCGGTCGGTGGGGTCGGGGCCGGGGGCCGGTACATCCGCCCGTCGCCGACGGGCACTTTGGTCTGTTGTAGGGCTTGGGGGCGGTGTGACCACGTTGGCGACGGGCATTTGATGTACCGGCCCCCGGCCCCTTCCGCCGGTGGGCGGCTGCGGGCGGTCGGAGCCCCCGCGGTGGGCGGCTGTGAGTGGTCGGAGCTCCCGCGGTGGGCGGCTGCGGGTGGCTGTGGGCGGTCGGGGTCGCCGGTGCGTGGGTGTGGGGGGGCCGGATCGGACGGGTCAGGGTGACTCGGCGTCGTAGAGGGCCCGTGCCTTGTTGACCTGTTCGATGTGTAGTTCCGCCCAGTCCTTCACTGCGGCCAGGAGGCAGCTGAGGTTGGTGCCCAGGGGGGTTAGTGCGTAGTCGACGCGGACCGGTACGGACGGGGTGACCTTGCGGGAGACGATGCCGTCGCGTTCGAGTGAGCGGAGTGTCTGGGTCAGCATTTTGGGGCTGACGCCTGCGATCTTGCGGGCGAGATCGCTGTAGCGCATCGAGCCGGTGGTGAGGGCGCAGACGACGAGGCTGACCCATTTGTCGCTGATGCGGTCGAGGAGCTGGTTGGTGGGGCAGCCCTTGATGAAGGCGTCGTACTCGATGCGTGCTTGTTCGCGCCGCTGGGCCGCGGTCGTGGTCGCCATGGCTCACCTCCGGGTGACGTACGCACCTTCAAGTGCCTACTTACCGAAGGAGAGTAACTCTTCCTAGGGTTGTTGCTGCCGGGAAGATATCTGGGTCTTCTCGGGCGAATCGGTTTCTGACTGTGGGGAGAGTTGTTGTGCGTGCAGCAGTTGTTACGGAGTTCGGTGGGCCCGAGGTTGTGGAGGTCGTGGAGGTTGGGGTGCCTGAGCCGGGAGGCCGGCAGATACGGATCAAGGTGGCGGCCGCCGCGGTGAATCCGGTCGACGTCGGGGTGCGTGTGGGCGTTTTCGGGGGTGCGGGGGAGCGGCTCGGGCTCGGCTGGGATGTGGCCGGGACCGTCGACGCGGTGGGTGCCGCGGCGGGGTGGGCGGTGGGTGAGCAGGTGGTGGCGTTGCAGTACGGGACGGTCAAGTCCCTTGGTGCGTATGCCGATTACGTTGTCGTCGACGCGGACGCGGTGGCCGTCGCGCCCGTCTCCGTCGACGCTGCGCATGCGGCGACCGTGCCGTTGAACGCCCTGGCCGCCGCGCAGGCGCTCGAACTGCTGGCGCTGGAGGCGGGGCAGAGTCTGCTGGTCACCGGGGCGGCGGGGGCGCTCGGTGGGTACGCCGTCCAGCTCGCCGTTCGTCAGGGGCTGTCGGTCGTCGGGTTGGCCCGGGAGGCCGATGAGGAGCTCGTACGGTCGTTGGGGGCGGGCCGTTTCGTGTCGGGCGAGGTCGCGCCCCGGAGTGTGGACGCGGTCCTGGATGCGGCGATCGTCGGTGAGTCGGCGCTGGAGTGGGTCCGGGACGGGGGTGCGTTCGTGGCTGTCATCCCGCATACGGAGCCGGCGCCCGTGCGGGGTGTGCGGACCGCCGCCGTCGAGGTGAGTGCCGACGGGGCTCGGCTCGCGGAGTTGGTGGCTCTGGTGGATGAGGGGGTGCTGACCGCTCGGGTGGCTCAGACGTATGCGCTGGCTGATGTGGTGAAGGCGCATGTGCGGCTGGCGGAGGGTGGGGTGCGGGGGCGGCTGGTGCTTGTGCCCTAGGGGAATGTGACGGCAGGGCCTAGTGGACTGCCCGCGCGTATGCCGTCGGTGGTACGCCGACCGTCGTCGTGAAGTCCCGGACCAGGTGGGCCTGGTCGGCGTAGCCGAGGTCGGCGGCCAGGGCTGCCCAGTCCGGGGGGTGGGTGGCTTCCGCGTGCTCCAGGGCTTCGTGGATGCGGTAGCGCAGGATGATCCACTTCGGGCCCACGCCGACGTACGCGGCGAAGAGGCGTTGCAGGCTGCGTACGGTCATGCCCTGGGCGTGGGCGAAGTCGCCCACGTGGCGGATCGTGCGGTCGGTGCGGATGCGGTCGACGAGGGTCATGGCGAGGTCGGACTGGGGGTCCGGCCGGGGGTTCAGGTTCAGGAGGAAGGTGTCCAGGGCGGTGACGCGGGTGTCCTCGTCGTCAGGGGCGAGGATCGTCGTGGGGGCGTCGGTCGCGGGGAAGACCTCGGGGAGCGGGACGCGGTGGCCGGTCCAGTCGGTCACCGGGTGGGCCGGGGCGAAGGGGCGGAAGCCGCCGGGGCGGAACTGGATGCCGCAGACCCGGCCCCTGCCGGTCAGCTTCTGGGTGAAGAGGCCGAGTCCGATGCCGGCGACCTCGGCGAAGGGGTCCTGTCTCTCGTACTGCTGGAAGACGATGTTCACGGAGGGGTGCGGGACCACGTGGGAGGCGTACGGCTGGGGCAGGTCCCAGTCGATCAGCCAGTAGTGCTCCAGGTAGGGGCGCAGGGGTGGGGCGGGTTCGCGGCGTCGGAAGCGGACCCGGGTGAAGAGTTCTGTGGCGTCGACGATGCCTCGGGTGTCACGGCGTGGGGCGGCCATGCCGGGATCGTAAGGCCGGGGACCGACAGGCGCAGGTGGTGGGGGAATAGGGAGGCGGGTGGTCTCGTTTGCGGATATAGTTGAATCGTAAACAACCTGCGGAGGGTGAGCGACCATGCAGTTCGGGATCTTCAGCGTCGGCGATGTGACACCGGACCCGACGACCGGACGGGTGCCGAGCGAGCACGAGCGCATCAAGGCCATGGTCGCCATCGCGCAGAAGGCCGAGGAGGTCGGCCTGGACGTCTTCGCCGCCGGTGAGCACCACAACCCGCCGTTCGTGCCGTCGTCCCCGACCACCATGCTCGGCTATGTCGCGGCGAGGACCGAGAAGCTGATCCTCTCCACCTCCACCACCCTGATCACCACCAACGACCCGGTGAAGATCGCCGAGGACTTCGCGATGCTCCAGCACCTCGCGGACGGCCGTGTCGACCTGATGATGGGGCGCGGCAACACCGGCCCGGTCTACCCCTGGTTCGGGCAGGACATCCGCCAGGGCATCAACCTCGCCATCGAGAACTACGCGCTGCTGCACCGGCTCTGGCGTGAGGACGTGGTGACCTGGGAGGGCAAGTTCCGTACGCCGCTGCAGTCGTTCACGTCGACGCCGCGGCCGTTGGACGGCGTGCCGCCGTTCGTCTGGCACGGGTCCATCCGGTCGCCGGAGATCGCCGAGCAGGCCGCGTACTACGGCGACGGCTTCTTCCACAACAACATCTTCTGGCCGGCCGACCACACGAAGAAGATGGTCGAGCTGTACCGGGAGCGGTACGCGCACTACGGGCACGGGAGTGCCGAGCAGGCGATCGTCGGGCTCGGCGGGCAAGTGTTCATGCGGCACAACTCGCAGGACGCCGTACGGGAGTTCCGGCCGTACTTCGACAGCGCGCCGGTGTACGGGCACGGGCCGTCCCTCGAGGACTTCACCGACCAGACGCCGTTGACGGTCGGGTCGCCGCAGCAGGTGATCGAGAAGACGCTGGCCTTCCGGGAGTACGCCGGTGACTACCAGCGGCAGTTGTTCCTGGTGGACCACGCGGGGCTGCCGCTGAAGTCCGTGCTGGAGCAGCTCGACATGCTAGGCGAGGAGGTCGTGCCGGTGCTGCGCGCGGAGTTCGCGAAGGGCCGGCCGGCCGACGTGCCGGACGCGCCCACTCACGCGGCCCAGGTGGCCGCCGCCCAGGAGGTGACCGCCGTATGAAGGTCGTCGTCATTTCGGCCGGGCTGAGTGTTCCGTCGTCCACGCGGTTGCTCGCAGACCGGCTGGCTGCCGCCACGGTCCGGGAGACTTCGTCCGCCGACGTTCAGGTGGTCGAGCTGCGCGACCTGGCCGTCGAGATCGCCCACAACTTCACGAACGGGTTTCCCGGGCGGGCGCTGGCCTCCGCGTTCGACGCGGTGTCGGCGGCGGACGGGCTGATCGTCGTCACGCCCGTCTTCTCCGCCTCCTACAGCGGGCTGTTCAAGTCCTTCTTCGACGTGCTGAGCGTCAGCGACAAGGACGCGCTCGCCGGAAAGCCGGTGCTGGTCGCGGCGACGGGGGGTTCAGCGCGGCACTCGCTCGTACTGGAGCACGCGCTTCGTCCGCTCTTCGCCCATCTGCGGGCCGTGGTCGTACCGACCGGCGTGTACGCGGCCTCGGAGGACTGGGGAGCGGAGGGGCTCGCCTCGCGCATCGACAGGGCCGCGGGGGAACTGGCGGGGCTGATGGGCGGTGTGCGGCGAGGGGACGGAGAGGCGGCGGGTGAGTCCGGGGCTGTTCCGGCGGCTGTCCGTTCCTCCGGTGCTGACGGTGGTTTCGAAGTGGTTCCCTTCGAGCAGCAACTGGCCGCGCTGCGCGCGTAGTTGAGTGGCGTCAGCTCACCTTGCGGTGGATGAGGGCGGGGCCGGGTGCGCGTCCAGACCTGGTCGGCGAGGGGCGGGGAGCCTGGCACGGTTCGCGGTGAGAGAGGGGTAAGAAGGGTAGGCGGACCCTCGTTCACCAGGTGGTAGGCGGCTGGGGCCAGGCAGACTGGTGGGGTGCCCCAGAATGTGCTGCTTGCCGAGGACGACCGTGCCATTCGTCATGCGCTGGAGAGGGCGCTGGCGCTGGAGGGCTATGAGGTGACGGCCGTCGCCGACGGGGTGGCGGCGCTGGCCCAGGCCCATCGGACGCCGCCCGACGTGCTGGTTCTTGATGTGATGATGCCCGGCATCGACGGCCTGCAGGTGTGCCGGGTGCTGCGGGCGGAGGGGAACCGGACGCCGATCCTGATGCTCACCGCGCTGGTGGAGACCGCCGACAGGATCGCGGGGCTGGACGCGGGGGCCGACGACTACGTGGTCAAGCCGTTCGACGTGGAGGAGGTCTTCGCCCGGCTGCGGGCGCTGCTGCGTCGCACGGGTGGCGGAGACGGTGCCCCCGATGACGTGGTCGACGCGGTCGAGGTGAAGGCGTCCCGCGGGCTGCCTGTTCCTGCGGGGCAGGTCGCCGCGGCCGGGGTGCGGATGGACACCCAGGCCCGGCGGGTCTGGCGTGGGAAGCGCGAGGTGGAGCTGACGCGGACCGAGTTCGAGCTGCTCGAACTGCTCGTTCGTAACGCGGGCATCGTCCTTGACCACTCCACGATCTACGACCGGATCTGGGGGTACGACTTCGGCCCCGGGTCGAAGAATCTCGCCGTGTACGTGGGGTATCTGCGGCGCAAGCTCGACGAGCCGGGGGCGTCGGGGCTGATCCATACGGTGCGGGGTGTGGGGTACGTCCTGAGGGAGGACTGAGGTGCCTCCTAGACTCCCCGAGCGATTCCCCGAAGGGCTGTCCCGATTCCCCGGGCGATTCCTGAAACGGCTGTCCCGGGTTCGGCTTCGGCGGGTTTCCTCGCTGCGGGCCACCTTCACGGTGTCCTTCGCGGCCGTCGCCGCCGTGGTCACCGTTCTCGTCGGGTTTCTGAGCTACGACGCTGCCGCCCGGCTGGTACGTGTGGACCAGCAGACCGTCTTCGCCGGGGTGGTGGAGGATCTACGGGCCGAGGTGCGGCAGCAGCAGCTGGGTCCGGCGGACTTCACCTCGTCCGACACCGACCACGGCGGGGCGCTCGACAAGATCGTGCGGCCCAGTTCTACGGACGTGCAGGTACTTGGGCCCGATGGCGTGGTCCTCGGCCCCGGGCATCCTCCGCTGCCCGTCGTCGCCGCGGACCGGCAGGCCGCGGGCGCCTCGGCGGCGGGCAGGCTGGCGGAGCACAAGGAGGTCGAGGTCGGCGACAGCCGGTTCCGGGTGGCGACCGTCGCGCTCGGTGGCGGGCGCGGGGCGGTGCAGGTCGCGCAGGAGTTCAGCGACACGGAGGACCTGCTGAACGAGCTCCAGCAGCGGACCGTGCTGCTCGTCGGGGCCGTCGTCATCGCCTCGGGGCTGTTCGGCTGGTGGCTGGCCCGGCGGATCACCCGGCGGCTGGTACGCCTCGCGGGGGCCGCGGAGGACGTCGCGCGGACCGGGCGGCTCGGGATCCAGGTGCCGGTCGCGGGGTACGACGAGGTGGCCAGGCTCGGGCGGTCCTTCGACCGGATGCTCGGGCGCCTCGCGCAGTCCGAGGAGGACCAGCGGCGGCTCGTCCAGGACGCGGGGCACGAGCTGCGTACGCCGCTGACCTCGCTGCGTACGAACATCTCCATGCTCCGGCGCATCGACGAACTGCCGCCTGCCGTGCGCGAGGAACTCGTCGCCGACCTGGCGCTGGAGTCCCGCGAACTGACCGACCTCGTCAATGAGTTGGTGGCGCTCGCGGCGGGGCGGTCCGATACCGAGCCGGTGCGGCGCGTCGATCTGGGGGAGCTTGCGGAGGATGTCGCCATCGTTGCCCGGCGGCGCAGCGGGCGGGACATCGTCGTGCGGGTGAGTGGCGACACGGAGGTCGACGGGCGGCCCACCGCGCTGCAGCGGGCGGTGTCCAATCTGGTGGAGAACGCGGTCAAGTTCGACCGGGGCGGGGAGACGCTGATCGAGGTCGTCGTGACCGGGGCCGCGCCGGGTGGCCGGCCCGGGAGTGTGCGCGTCGAGGTGCTCGACCGGGGCCCCGGGATCGCCGACGGCGATCTGGAGCGGGCCTTCGACCGTTTCTACCGGGCCGCCGACGCGCGCAGTCTGCCCGGGTCGGGGCTCGGCCTGTCCATCGTGCGGGAGGTGGCCGTGGGGCACGGGGGCGCGCCGTTCGCCTACCGGCGGGACGGGGGCGGCGTGGTGATCGGGTTCACGGTGGGGGACGAGGAGGGGGCGGAGGAGGGCGGGCGTTAGGCCGTCGTCGGCACGTTCTAGCCGACGTGCACCCGGGGGCGGCGTGCGCGGTCGGGTTCCGCCTCGCGGAGGACCTCGCGGGTCACCGGGGCCACCTCGCCCTGGCCGAAGAGGAAGAAGCGGAGGAAGTTGGTGAAGGGGTTGCCCTCGGTCCACTCGAAGTAGATGTGGGGGGTCTGGTTGGTGGTGTCGCGGACGTACAGGAGGAGGGCCGCGAGGGCGTTGGGGATGGAGGAGGACTCCAGGGTCAGGACGCGGTAGCGGCCGTGCATGACCTCGCCGCGTACGGTCACACTCGCCTCGAACTCCGAGGCGTCCAGGACGGTGACCTCGACGAAGACGAAGTCCTCCTGGACGGGGACGTCGTTGTCGGCGCGGATCTGCTCGATCTTCTCGCGGTACTCGGTGATGTCGCGGTGGTCGGGCTCGTTGGCGATGAAGCGGGCCCGACGGCTCGCGATGTCCCGTACGAACCGCTCCGCCAGGGGGTCCATGGTCAGGCTGGTGACGCGCAGCTCGAAGGCGCGGGCGAGCCGGGACAGGAGCGAGACGAGGATGATCGCGGCGATGAAGCAGGCGCCGATCTTGACGCCGTCGGGGCGCTCGATGACGTTCACGACGGTCGTGTAGAGGAACACCGCCGAGATGACGGCGAAGGCGATGGTCCAGTTGCGCTGGCCCGCCTTGCGTGCGGCGATGGTGACCGCGATGGCGGCGGAGCTGATGAGGACGAGGACACCGGTGGCGTACGCGCCGCCCTGGGAGTCGACGTCGGCGTCGAAGATCCAGGTCACCAGGAACGCGACCAGGATGAAGACGATCACCATGGGGCGGACGGCGCGGGCCCAGTGCGGGGCCATGCCGTAGCGGGGGAGGTAGCGGGGCATCAGGTTGAGCAGGCCGGCCATGGCGGAGGCGCCGGCGAACCAGAGGATCGCGATGGTCGAGGCGTCGTAGATCGTGCCGAAGGTGCTGCCCAGGTATTCGTGCGCCAGGAAGGCGAGCGCGCGGCCGTTGGCATCGCCGCCCGGTTCGAAATCCTTCTCCGGTATGAGCAGTGTGGTGATGAAGCTGGTCGCGATCAGGAACACGCTCATGATCACGGCGGCGACCGTGAGCAGCTTCTTCGTGCCCCGTATCCGGCCGGCCGGCTTCGCATCGGTGTTGCCGGGCTCGCCCGGCTCGCCTTCCACGTGCGGCATGACCGCCACGCCCGTCTCGAAGCCGGAGAGGCCGAGGGCCAGCTTCGGGAAGACCAGCAGGGCCACGCCGATCATCGCGAAGACGTTGCCGTGTTCGGCGGTCAGGGCGGTGGACCAGTCGGTGATGACATGGCCCTTGGTGATCACATGCCAGAGGCCCACGATCGTGACCACGACGTTCAGCGCCAGATAGATGCCCACCAGGACGACCGCGACGCCGATCGCCTCCAGGAAGCCCTTGAGGAACACCGCGCCGAGGAGGGCGACCAGGACGAGGGTGATGATCATCTGCTTGTCGTGCAGGGTCGCGGTGAGGTGCGGGTTCTCCACCAGGTGGGTGGAGGCGTCCGCCGCCGACAGGGTGATGGTGATCAGGAAGTCGGTCGCGGCGAAGCCGAGCAGGGTGAGGACGAACAGCTTGCCCTTCCAGAACGTCAGCAGCCGCTCCAGCATCGCGATCGAACCCTGGCCGTGGGGGCTCTCCTCGGCCACTCGGCGATAGACGGGGAGTGCACCCGCCAGGGTGACGATCACGAGCACGATGGTCGCCACGGGGGAGAGCAGACCGGCGGCCAGCGCCGCGATGCCCGGCTGGTAGCCCAGCGTGGAGAAGTAGTCGACACCGGTCAGGCACATCACCCTCCACCAGCGCTGACCTTCGTGCGAGGGGGGCGGCGGGGCGTGCGGGCCCTGCGGGGTCCTGGCCATGTCGGAGAGGCCCTGGAGCATCCACGCACGCAGACGGCTCGTGGGGGCGTCCTTGTCTGCGGTGGCCATCGGTGTGCTCCTGACGGGCTGCCGAGCGGGGGTTTCCGGCCATGACACGGACGGCCGGGCCAGCGTATGCAACCAGTGATCCACAGGCCCAGGGGCTTCCGCATGTTGAGAGGAACGTCTCCCCGACCGTCACCGCCCGTTGGCGCCGCCGGGCTTGCCCGTGCCGGACCGTCATTCGTCAAGGCAGTGTCAACTTCCTCGTGAGCGGCGCAAGGGAGGCGTCAAGATCGCTGCACGGTGGGCGGCCGCGCGCTTGGCTGGCAGGGATGAATGACGTACGGCGTACCGCGGACGAATGACGTACGGCGGATGGGTGACGTACGGCCGGGTCGGCTGAAGGTCTACCTCGGGGCCGCCCCGGGAATGGGCAAGACCTACCGCATGCTCGACGAGGCGCGGCGCAGGCCCAACTGCTGCCCGACCGCCTACCACCGCCAGTTCTCACGCGGTCGCCTGATACTGGAAGAGGCCACCCACCACCACGCGCCCGAACCCGCGGCACGGCAGCGGCGCGGCCGGGCAGCGAGCTGCCGCGGTCAGGGTGGGAGAGAGGCTGTGGGAGTTGAAGCGGGAGACAGAACGGTTCGAGAACCTCGGGACGGCTCAGTCCCCTTATTTCGCTCGGACATGGAGGAGAGCGTGAACCCGCAGACGTTCAAGGGCTTCAACGCCAAGGTCACGTTGTACGACGATCGGATCGAGATCAAGAGGGACCTGACTGCCAGGATCGGCGGCGCCAAAGGGTCCGTCGTCGCGCTGACCGATCTCGTTCGGCCGCTGTCCAAGCCGCCCACTGCGTGGGCGAACGGGTACGTGTATTTGGCGACGGACGCCGATCCGGCGCACCTGAACTACTGGGCGGACGCTCCGAAGATGAAGATCGGCGGGCAGCCGCAAGCGATCCTCTTCACGTGGTTCCAACGCTCGTACCAGGCGGCATTCCTCGCCGCCCTCGACACCGCCTGGCGCGCGGTACGCCCGGAGAGCTGAGCGCGAGGAAGGGACGCCGCCGGAATCACCGGCGGCGCCCCTTTCTGGATGCGTGGGAATAGGCCCGTGGAGGACCTCAACAAGATCATGCCGCCGCACGGGCCTGACGATCCGTCTAGAGGAAGGTGCTGGCGGCCCCCGCCGACTTGCCTCTCCGCCCGCGCCTCTTCGCCGCTGGCTCCAGGGTCACCACTCGGGTGTGCCCGTTGCGATGCGCTCCCGCCACTCGTGCCCAGCTCCCATGCCGAGCCGTCTTACCTGTGGCGCCTTGGCGGTCGTGGCCCGGGGAGACGCGCCGCGGTGTTGCCGGTTCGTTGACGTGCTGCTGCGGACGGCCCTGGCCGAAGCCGTATTGTGCGGCGCACGTTGCTTTCCGAATCGGGCAGGGCGAGAGTCTCACCGCGGGATGGAGCCAGGAAGTTCCGGCGATCCACGTCGGACCCTCCAAGCGCAAGGACCGACTTCACGATATCCGTGGTTGCCGGGACAAGCAGCATGCCCAAGTTGAGGACTTGGACGATGTACGGCAGCCAGTAGTCGGGCTTCCGCTTCAGTATGTGACCGCGATGAGCAGCACGGAGACAAGCGAACTGGCGACCAGCACCAAAAGCACAGTCTCGGCAACCAGGCTCCAGTCGGCCACGGCCCTGCGGTACTTCATGGAGTGACCTTCAACTCGGCCCATACACGTTTGCCCCACGGCTGCGAGCCGGGGCCCATGAAGTCGTAGCCCCACCGGTCGGCAATCGCCTCCACCAGGAAGAGCCCCCGGCCGGATACGCCATCCGGGTCCTGCGTGCGCACCTGCGGAAGTCGGTGCGGCGCCCGGTCGATCACGGCCAGGTACACCCGGTCGTCTGCGGGGCGGTCCACGATGATGCGCAGCGAGTGGCCGTCTGCGTGGCGGACGGCGTTCGCGACGAGTTCGGACATGGTGAGCGCCGCCGTGTCCGCGTCGTCGTCCAGTCCCCATGTCGCCAGCGCCGTGCGTGCCAGGCGCCGGGCTGCCTCCGCCGTCTCCGGGACGCGGAGCTGCGTCTGGGCGTAACCGGGGTGTCCAGTGCTGCGGGGCTGCGCTGCGGATGTGCTGGTCATGGTCGGCTCTCGGTGACGTCGTCCTCGGTGGTCGGTTCGTCGAGCGGGCCGGGGTGCTGGTGGAGGGTGAGAAGAGCCCGGCACTGCGTCGCGAGGGCGTGGACGTCGCACGGTTCATCCCCCGACGCGGTGCCTGTGCTGTCCTCAAGAAGGCGGCGGGTGCGGGTGATGACGTGTACTGCGGTGCGCTGCTGCTCCCCGCGCATACGGAGCGCGTATGCGGCGACCTCGGGGAGGAGGAGCTGCACGTGCCCACGCAGGAGGTCACCGAGCCATTCCTGTTCGGATGGAGAGCGTTGGGTGTCCCATGCCCACAGGCCGGCCTCGTACGTCCGGCGGATCGTGTCGGTGTCGACCTCGGCCTGCCCGTTCGCGGCAGCCGGTTCGTCGGGCGCGCAGATCATCGCTCTGCCCCTGCTCGATGTGTCCGCCACGGTGGCCTCCCTGATCAGTCGTTATGTCGCCGTCCACGCAAGCAGCGGTCGGTTGGCGATTGCGACGCCAGGGCGATGCAAGAACGATGAAAGTCGGCACCGGGAGGGTGAGTTGAGGCCAAGGCCGGGCAGCAAAGAAGGTGGGGTCGGTACGGTCGCTGGGCCCCGTCACGTCGGATACCGCTCCGGAGCTGGTATGGCTGACCGCCGTAAGACCCCCAACCCGCGGCTGCGCGCAGTGCATGAGGTCCAATTCCAGATGTCCCGTGGCGAGTTCGCCGCGCTTGTCGTCGTGACGGGAGGGGAGTTGGGTGAGGCGGTCGCCTGCACCGCGCGTCTGGTGGCGGCCTGGGAGGACGGGGAGGTCGAACTCCCTCGGCCGGTCTATCAGCGCATTCTCACCAGGATGACCGGGTGCACGATGGGTGACCTGGGGTTCCGCCATAGGACCCCGGTACGGTCGGCAGCATCGGCGGCTACGGTGAACGGGTCGGACGAACGGGAGGACCACGTGGAGCGCCGTGCGTTCCTGGTCGACGGTGCGGGAGTGGTTCTAGGACTCCCGTTCGGCGCCGAGGAACAGGCAGCAGGAAAGATCGGCACAGCCCAGGTGCGGGCCGTCACCAAGGCCGTGAGTACGCTCTACACGCACGATCACGATCATGGATCGGCCCCGCTGCGCAACGCGGCGTCCGAGGCCTTGCACACCGCTTACATGTGGCTGCAGTCCGGTACGTACACCAGCAGGACCGAGGCGAAGCTGCGCTCAGCGACCGGTGCCCTGTCGATCGCGGCCGGGTGGCTCTCGTTCGATTCCGGCCGCGCAGGGGACGCGCACAGCCTGTACGGCGAGGCCCTGGCTGCCGCCCGGATCGCGGACGACCCGGAGCTTGAGGCTCACGCCTTCGGCTGCCTGAGCCTGTTGGCGAAAGCGTCAGGGCGTCCGCGTGAGGCGATCTCCGCCGCGCAGGGCGCGCAGAACGCGGCCCGCTCCCTCGGTTCCCCACGGCTGCTCTCCCTGTTCCACATGCGCGAGGCCGGGGGTTGGGCGCTGATGGGCGATGCCGGCGCCACCGACCGGGCGATCGTCCGTGCCCACCGCCTCTATGCCCAAGGCCCTGGCCACAACGATCCGGCGTGGCTGGGCTTCTACGTGCCCGGCGAACTTGCGGGGCTGGAATGCCTCGCTCGCGCGGACCTCGGCCAGCACGACCGCGCCGCGTCCGGAGCCGAGCAGGCCGTCCTGCTGCACGGCGATGCGTTCGCCCGAAACCGAGCTCTGTACACGGCCGATGTCGCCATCCAACATGCGGTTAGGGACCGTCCGGAGCCTGAAGCCGCCGCCGAGGCGGCGGGAAGGGTCCTCGCGTTCCTCCCCGAGGTGCGCTCTGACCGGCTGCTGCAATCGCTGCACAACGTCGCGGGCGCACTCCAGCGGCACAACCGTGTCCCCGCGGTCGCCCACTGGATCGAGGAGTACCGCACCACCACCGGAGGAGGACGAGCGTGACCCAAAGCACCCGCACAGACGTCGTGATCCGCGCCTACGGCCCCGGCCAGGTCCCGCCGCTGCTGGAGACGATCGCCGACCTCTGGGCCGACGCGCACCCCGAACTCGTGAACACCCCGGGCGCCACCACTGACGGCCTCTCTGCCCGTGCGCTGCGCCGCCAGGTCCTCGGTCACCTCAAGCACGAGGGTTTCACCTTGGTTGCCGCATACGGGAGCGGTTCCATGGTCGGCTTCGGATACGCCTTCCCGTGTACGCCCGAGTACTGGTATGGCGACCTCCTCCCGCAGATACCCGAGCATGTCAGGGCGGGACGCCTCATGGGGCTGTGCGAGCTCGCCGTCACCCCGGCTCGGCAGTCCCAGGGCATCGGCTCCCGCCTGCACGAGGCACTGCTGAAGGCGATCGACCCGGAATGGTCGTCGCTGCTGGTCCGCCCGGACAACACCGGTGGCCGGGGCCTGTACGACCGGCTCGGCTACACGTACGCGGGCCCGTACCGCAACGCTCCCGACGGTCCCGAGTTCGACCTGCTGCTCCTCCGTGTCGGAGGCTCGGAGGAGTAGGCAGCCGGGAATGAACGCCTGCACAGGTTCGAAGTACGGAGGAGTCGGCACGGTTCATCGGAAAGGTGGCTGACGAGTGGTGAACACCGAACTCGCCTGGTTCAAGTCGAGTTACAGCGGCACTGAGGGCGGCAACTGCGTCGAGGTCGCCCTCCTTCCCCGCACCGTCCACATCCGGGACTCGAAGCTCAACCCGATCGGCGACGGCACCGAGTTGACCGTCCCCGCCTCCGCGTGGGCGGAGTTCGTCGCGCACGTCGGGACTTGAGCTTCGGGAGTCGGGATTCGAGACTCTTTTGCGAGGAATGGGTGGGTGGCTCAACCCACCCGCCCTCCCCTTGCGCCCCTTCGTGGCGGGCCCAAGTGCGGCTCGGGCCAGGGAAGATGACTTTTCGTGATCGGGTCGCGGCGGAGTGTGGCGAGCGTGTAGCGTGCGCCGAAAGAAATGACCCCCGTGGGTGTTGTCGCACCACGCGGGGGTCTGACCAACTAGATCGAGGACAAGTCGATCCATGGCTACCGCCCAGCTTAGTGCCGCCCCGCGCCCGCACGCCCACCCCATGGCCAATCCGGGGTACGGAAAGAGGTCGGCGCCCGACCAAGAGCCCCGTACCGGCCGGGACTTCGCACATCTGCCCGTGCGTGAGGCGTCCATCGCCGGCTACCTGGACCGCTTGGACGACGAGTCGGACCTCTCCATCAAGACCCTGGCCAAGCACCTCCCGTACGGCCAGTGCGCCATCGGCACCGCCCTCAACAACCTCTCCGCAGCGGGCCATCTGCGCCGCGTACGCCGTCCCGTCATCGTCGATGGCTGCCCCCGCTGGGTATGGCACACCTTCTTCTCGCGGACCGCGCGCAACGACGCATGGTGGGACACCGTCCTCGCCGGGGAAGCGCCGGTCACGCAGCCGCCGTCGCCGGAGGCGGCCCGCTCGGTCGCGTACGGCGTACTGGCCCGACTCGGCCGTATCGATCCGCGGCTCACGCTCTCGGCGGGGGAGTGCGGCGCGCTGGAGGAGCACGCGGCCGAGTGGTTCGCGCGGGGCGCGGGTGAGGCCCAGCTCGTGCAGGCGGTGACGGCGGGGCTCCCGGAGCGGGTGGCGCACGCCTACGGCTTTGTACGGGCCCGGCTCCTCGCCAAGCTGCCGCCGCCCGAGCCGCAGCCGCGGACGCCCCGTTACGAGGTGGTCTGC
This sequence comes from Streptomyces sp. NPDC058470, assembly GCF_042721055.1. Taxonomy (NCBI): domain Bacteria; kingdom Bacillati; phylum Actinomycetota; class Actinomycetes; order Kitasatosporales; family Streptomycetaceae; genus Streptomyces; species Streptomyces sp. NPDC058470. The sequence goes on along the minus strand of NZ_JBHXMF010000002.1, from coordinate 233,613 downwards.
ACGGCGTGCGGAGAGCCGGGTGGGGACAGGGCGCTGTCGGGCGGGTTGTGCGGGGGCTGCTGGGGAGGGCGGCCGGCCCTCCCGCCGGACCAGGTCCAAGCCCATGTGGGGCGGCTGAGAGCTGCCCTGCGCACCAGGGCACGTACGGAGAAGGGAGCAGGCGCATGACGACCTTGCAGCACGGTCCGCCCGTAACCGGGGCAGGATGGAGGGGAGGAGGCGACGCCATGACCCCCATGACATCCGACCGGCCCCAGATGCTCGTCGAGGAGTTCGAGGAGCTCGCCCGTCACGCGCCGGAGTCGGCGCGGCTGGAGTTCCTGAACGGAAAGATCGGGGTCAAGCCCATGCCGGACGGCAATCACGGATCGATCGTGATGTGGCTGCTCAAGCGCTGTATGCAGCTGCGGCCAGAGCTGGAGCTCTATCCGGAGCAAGGGTTGAAGGTCGAGGGGTACCGCAAAGGGCGAGCCAGGCCGGATGGGGCTTTGGTGCCTGAGGGGTACTTCGTGGGGAAAGGCGAGTGGGCCGAGCCCAATGGCGTCCTGATGGTTGTCGAGGTCACCTCCCACGACCGGGACGCGGACCAGCGTGACCGGATCGAGAAGCCAGAGGGCTACGCGGCCGCGGGCATCCCGGTCTATCTCCTCGTCGACCGGGACACGGACAGCGTGACCGTGCACGCCGACCCCGAAGGTGGCGCCTACCGCTCTCTCACCACCCGGGCGTTCGGATCGGTGATCGAGTTGCCGGATCCGGTTGGGATCACGCTGGAGACGGACAAACTCAAGGACTTCGCCGACTGAACCGCCTGAGCAGGGCGGCGCCGGTGCACCTCGGCCCGCTGCCGCACCCCTCCTCCCACGATGAGTTCGAGGTCGGGGTGGAAGCCGAGGGGGAGGATCGTGCCGCTGGTGCTGCCGGTCCGGCGTGCCCCGCCTTCCAAGCGTGAAGGCGGGGCCTCGTCGTTTCCTCCGCCTCCCGGATTCGGATCACGGTGACGACGAAGTGGCGGTCAGCGCCGGCCGGGACCGGAGAGGTTAGAGAACCCCGCTGCTCTCGATCACGACGCTGGTGCTCGGTGTGCCGCTGCGGCTGCCGTAGCCCTCGATCTTCTTGACCAGGTCGAGGCCCTCGACGACCTCGCCGAAGACCACGTGCTTGCCGTCCAGCCAGTCCGTCACGATCGTGGTGATGAAGAACTGGGAGCCGTTGGTGTTCGGTCCCGCGTTGGCCATCGACAGCAGGCCGGGCTTGGTGTGCTTGAGCTGGAAGTTCTCGTCGGCGAACTTCTCGCCGTAGATGCTCTTGCCGCCGGTGCCGTCACCCCTGGTGAAGTCACCGCCCTGGAGCATGAACTGGGGGATGATCCGGTGGAACTTGGAACCGGCGAAGCCGAAGCCCTTTTCGCCGGTCGCCAGCGCGCGGAAGTTCTCCACGGTCTTGGGAACCACGTCGTCGTACAGATCGAAGACGATCCGCCCCGCGGACTCGTTGCCGATGGTGATGTCGAAGTAAACCTTTGTCGTCATGCCATCAGTCTGGCATTTCCCATGTGGGCTGATTACCGACGGCCCCTAGTCCAGCCCCGAGACCTTGAACACGGTCATCGCAGTCTCCCGGTCGATCCGCTCCGACACGCGCCGCAGCGCAGTCGCTCCGCACGTCAGCGAGCCGCGTAGGGCGGAGACGCGGGCGTCCTCGTCGAGGCGGTGCCAGAGCGGTGGGTTGGCGACCAGGACGCGGGGGTTGATCTCGACCGAGGCGCCGGAGGTGTCGCGCAGGACAAGGCGTTGGGCGACGCCGTCGAGGCAGCGGACCGACACAAGCTGGTCGGTGCGGACACGGCGGGTGCGCAGCAGGCCACGGGAGGTCAGCCAGCCCTCGCCGGCGGTGGCGCGGGCGGGGTGGAGGACGAGGAACAGCAGCAGCGCGAGGGCGCCCCAGAGGGCGGCGCGCGGAGGTGTGAGGGTGCCTGCTCCCGCGTCGATCAGGAGGAGCAGGGCGAGGAGTACCGCGGAGCAGCGGATCGAGCTGCGCAGGTCCTGGGCCCAGCGGCGGTCGTACGCCACCTCGGCGGGGCGTGGGGCGGGTGCGGCGACCGCGGCGCGCGTGTCGTTGCGGGGTTCGCGGCGTTCCATACGGCCGACGGTAGGGACCTGGAAGGCCGGGGGCAGTACCCCTTGACGGGACTCTGATGGGTTTGACGGGACTCTGACGGGCGGGCGCGTCCAAGGGTGCCTGCGGTGAGCGCGGGCAGCGAACGTGGGCAGTGAGCGCGTGGAGTGAGCGCGTGCCGTGACTGGGCGCTGTGGCTGGCTGCTGTGGCTCCCACTCGTTCGGCTCGCCCCGAGCGCCGGGCGCTGGGACGCCCCATAGCGTTGTATGTGTCCCGTATCGCACCCGATGGGCTGAGTCGTCCCTCGGGCCCCACCCGAAACACCCCCGTAAGGGATGCGTCAAAGCCGTAGCGCGCCCCGTAAGGGACCCGTCAACGGTGGCGGAATCCGGTCAGAGAGGCGCTTTCCTCTACTAGTCCGTTCAATCCCGAACCTCATCCAGGAGCTCACGATGGCCGACGTGGTCTTCGTCGTCATCACGATCGCGGTGTTCGCGCTGGTGGCCCTCGTCGCCAAGGGGGTGACGAAGCTGTGACCGCCGAGGCTGTATTCATCGGCGGTGTCGGCTTCGTGGTGCCCGCCGCCCTGCTGGGCCATCTCCTGCTTGCCACCGGGCGCCAGGGGGTGTCGCTGTGACCGCCGAGAACATCGTCGGCCTGATCGTGGCCGTCGCCCTGCTGGGCTATCTGATTCTTGCCCTCGTCTTCCCGGAGAGGTTCTGAGCACTGTTATGGGACCCGTCCTCGCCGGCGTGCTTCAGATGGTCGCGCTCATAGCGGCCCTGGCACTCGCCTACCGTCCCCTCGGCGACTACATGGCCAAGGTCTACTCCTCCGACAAGCACTGGCGCGTCGAGAAGTGGATCTACAAGGGCATCGGCGCCAACCCGAACACCGAGATGCGCTGGCCCGCGTATCTGCGCAGCGTCCTCGCCTTCTCGGTCGTCGGCGTCCTCTTCCTCTATCTGCTGCAGCGGATCCAGGGCATCCTGCCCGGCTCGCTCGGCTTCTCCTCCATCGACCCGGACCAGGCGTTCAACACCGCCGCGTCCTTCGTGTCGAACACCAACTGGCAGTCGTACTACGGCGAGCAGGCCATGGGCCACGTCCTGCAGACCGGCGGCCTGGCGGTGCAGAACTTCGTCTCCGCCGCGGTCGGCATCGCCGTAGCCGTGGCGCTCGTACGGGGCTTCGCGCTCCCCCACTCTCGGCTTCGCTCGAGCGGGGGGACCCCCATGCGCACCGGCGAACTCGGCAACTTCTGGGCCGACATGGTGCGTGGCGTCATCCGCATCCTGCTGCCCATCGCGGTGATCGCCGCGATCGTCCTGGTCGCGTGCGGCGCCATCCAGAACTTCGCCGGTATCCACGAGGTCGGCCAGTTCATGGGCGGCTCGCAGCAGTGGAACGGCGGCGCGGTCGCCTCGCAGGAGGCCATCAAGGAGCTGGGCACCAACGGCGGCGGTTACTTCAACGCCAACTCGGCCCACCCCTTCGAGAACCCCTCCCCGTTCTCCGACCTCTTCGAGATCTTCCTGCTCCTGCTGATCCCGTTCGCGCTCACCCGGACCTTCGGCCGGATGGTCGGCTCGCTGCGGCAGGGCTACGCGATCCTCGCCACGATGGTCACCATCTGGGTCGGCTTCACGGCCCTCATGTTCTGGACCGAGTTCGCCCACCACGGCCCGGCGTTCCAGATCGCGGGCGGTGCGATGGAGGGCAAGGAGACCCGATTCGGCGTCGCCGGTTCCTCGATCTTCGCGGTGGCGACCACGCTGACCTCGACGGGTGCGGTCAACTCCTTCCACTCCTCGTTCACCGGCCTCGGCGGCGGCATCACCATGCTGGGCATGCAGCTCGGCGAGATCGCACCCGGTGGTACCGGCTCCGGCCTCTACGGCATGCTGATCATGGCGATCATCGCGGTGTTCATCGCAGGTCTGATGGTCGGCCGTACGCCCGAGTACCTGGGAAAGAAGATCGGCACCCGCGAGATCAAGCTCGCCGCCTGCTACATCCTCATCACCCCGGCGCTTGTGCTCGTCTTCGCCGCCGCGGCGATGGCCCTGCCCACCCCGGCCCACTCGATGACCAACAGCGGGGCGCACGGCTTCTCCGAGATCCTGTACGCCTACACCTCCGCGGCCAACAACAACGGCTCGGCCTACGCCGGCCTGAACGCGGACACGCAGTGGTTCAACAGCACCCTCGGACTCTGCATGCTCCTGGGCCGCTTCCTGCCGATGGTGTTCGTGCTGGCCCTGGCCGGTTCGCTCGCCGAGCAGAAGCCGGTGCCCGCGACCGCGGGCACGCTGCGCACCGAGAAGCCGCTGTTCACCGGTCTGCTGGTGGGCGCGATCCTGATCATCACCGGTCTGACCTACTTCCCGGCCCTGGCGCTGGGCCCGCTGGCCGAAGGGCTGGCGTCATGAGCACCCGGGCAGCGAAAACGCGTAAGGAATCGCGTAAGGAATCGCGTAAAGATGAGGACTCGATGTCCGCAGCCACTCCTACCCGGGCGCCGCACAGCGATGTGCCGACCGGTCACAAGGACGAAGGACGCGTCGGCGCCGGGGTGTTCGACCCGAAGCAGCTGCTCAGGTCACTGCCCGACGCGTGCCGCAAGCTCGACCCGCGGGTGATGATCAAGACGCCCGTCATGTTCGTGGTCCTCGTCGGTTCGGTGCTGACGACCGTCTTCTCCTTCACGGACCCGAGCGACTGGTTCGGCTGGGCGATCAGCGCCTGGTTGTGGCTGACGGTGATCTTCGCCAACCTGGCGGAGGCGGTGGCCGAGGGTCGAGGCAAGGCGCAGGCCGACACCCTGCGCAAGGCCAAGACCGACACGGTCGCCCGGCGCCTCGACGGCTCGGTGGAGGAGCAGGTGCCCGGCACCGAGCTGCGCGTCGGCGACCTGGTGGTCTGTGAGGCGGGCGACATCATTCCCGGCGACGGTGACGTCGTCGAGGGGGTTGCCTCGGTGGACGAGTCGGCCATCACCGGTGAGTCGGCCCCCGTCATCCGCGAGTCCGGCGGCGACCGCAGCGCCGTCACCGGCGGTACGAAGGTGCTCTCCGACCGCATCGTCATCAAGATCACGACGAAGCCGGGCGAGACCTTCATCGACCGCATGATCGCTCTGGTCGAGGGCGCCGCACGGCAGAAGACGCCCAACGAGATCGCGCTGAACATCCTGCTCGCGTCCCTCACCATCGTCTTCCTGCTCGCGGTCGCCACGCTGCCGCCGTTCGCGAGCTACGCGGGTACGCACCTCACCATGGTCGTCCTGGTGGCCCTCCTGGTCTGTCTGATCCCGACCACCATCGGCGCGCTGCTCTCCGCGATCGGCATCGCGGGCATGGACCGCCTGGTCCAGCGGAACGTACTGGCCATGTCCGGCAGGGCGGTTGAGGCCGCCGGTGACGTCTCCACCCTGCTCCTCGACAAGACCGGCACCATCACCCTCGGCAACCGCCAGGCCTCCGAGTTCGTGCCGGTGACCGGCACCACCGACGCCGAGGTCGCCGACGCCGCCCAGCTCTCCTCGCTGGCCGACGAGACACCCGAGGGCCGCTCCATCGTCGTACTGGCGAAGGAGACGTACGGACTGCGCGAGCGTCACCAGGGCGAGCTGGCCGGGGCCGAGTGGATCGCCTTCACCGCCCGGACCCGGATGTCGGGTGTGGACGTCGACGGGCGCAGGATCCGCAAGGGCGCGGCCGGTTCGGTCATCGCCTGGGTACGGGAGCAGGGCGGCGAGATCTCCGCGGACGCCGGCACGCTGGCCGACGGGATCTCCGAGGCGGGCGGTACCCCGCTGCTCGTCGCGGTCGAGGACGGCCGGGGCGCCCGCGTTCTGGGTGTCATCCACCTCAAGGACGTCGTGAAGGAAGGCATGCGCGAGCGGTTCGACGAGCTGCGCCGCATGGGCATCAAGACCGTCATGATCACGGGCGACAACCCGCTGACGGCCAAGGCCATCGCCGATGAGGCGGGCGTCGACGGCTTCCTCGCGGAGGCGACTCCCGAGGACAAGATGGCGCTCATCAAGCGGGAGCAGGCGGGCGGCAAGCTCGTCGCGATGACCGGTGACGGTACGAACGACGCTCCGGCGCTGGCGCAGGCCGACGTGGGCGTGGCCATGAACACCGGTACCTCGGCCGCCAAGGAGGCCGGGAACATGGTGGACCTGGACTCCAACCCCACCAAGCTCATCGAGATCGTCGAGATCGGCAAGCAACTCCTGATCACCCGGGGCGCGTTGACGACGTTCTCCATCGCCAACGACGTCGCCAAGTACTTCGCGATCATCCCGGCGCTGTTCGCGGCGGTCTACCCGGGCCTGGACAAGCTCAACATCATGCACCTGTCCTCGCCCGACTCGGCGATCCTGTCCGCGGTCATCTTCAACGCGCTGATCATCATCGCGCTGGTGCCGCTCGCCCTGCGGGGTGTGCAGTACCGGCCGGTGAGCGCCGACCGGATGCTCCGCCGCAACCTCGGGATCTACGGACTCGGCGGGCTCGTCGCGCCCTTCGTCGGCATCAAGATCATCGATCTGATCATCTCCCTCATCCCCGGAATCGGTTGAGCGCGCCATGAACAACTCGGTTACGAACACTGCCCGGTTGCTCTGGGCCGGCCTGCGAGCCCTGCTCGTCCTCACGGTGGTGACGGGCGTCATCTACCCGCTCGCCATCACCGGGGTCGCCCAGGGTCTGTTCAACGACAAGGCGAACGGCTCGGAGATCAAGTCGAACGGCCAGGTCGTCGGCTCCTCGCTGATCGGCCAGGCCTACAACCTGCCCGTGAAGGATGACGAGACCCCGGAGCCCGACCTCAAGTGGTTCCAGGGTCGTCCGCAGAACGGCCTCGGCACCAACAGCGTCAACACCCAGTACAGCCTGATCCTGTCCGGCGCCACCAACCGGTCCGGTGACAACGGCGCGGTCGACGGCGTCTGCCCGCCGCTCGGCAAGGTGGAGGCGAGCACCCTCTGCTACTGGGTCGAGTCGGCCAAGGCCGCGGTCATCAAGGACAACTCGGTGCCCGGCTACACGGTCAAGGCCTCCGACGTACCCGCCGACGCGGTGACGTCCTCCGGCTCAGGACTGGACCCGGCGATCTCCCCCGACTACGCCGACATCCAGGTGCACCGCGTCGCGGAGAAGAACAACCTCCCCGTCGCCGAGGTGCAGAAGCTCGTCGACGAGCACACCGACGGTCGCACGCTCGGCTTCATCGGCGAGCCCACCGTCAACGTCCTCGAACTGAACATCGCGCTCAAGGAACTTGTGGCCAAGAACTGATGGGCTCAAGTGACGCACGACGCGGGAGTTGACGCTCGGGGAAACTCTCCGGATCCGCCAACTCCCGCACCACATCCGGCACTCCTGCCCCGACGTACGACTTGAGAGGCACACACCGATGACCCGCGTGCTGGTGGTGGAGGACGACCCACAGCTCGTACGGGCGCTCGTGATCAACATGCAGGCACGCGGGTACGGGGTCGACGCGGCCCCGGACGGCGCGACGGCGCTCCGGCTCGCCGCCGCGCGCCGGCCCGACGTGGTCGTACTGGACCTGGGGCTGCCCGACATGGACGGCACGGACGTCATCAAGGCCCTGCGCGGCTGGACCCGCGTACCGATCCTGGTGCTGTCCGCGCGCCGGGCCTCCGACGAGAAGGTCGCGGCGCTGGACGCGGGCGCCGACGACTACATCACCAAACCGTTCAGCATGAACGAACTCCTGGCCCGGCTGCGCGCCGCCGTCCGCCGCACCGACTCCGTGCCGCTCGTCCCCGGGACGGCCCTCGTCACCACGGACGAGTTCACCGTGGACCTGATCGCCAAGAGGGCCGGCCGCGCGGGCCACGACGTTCGCCTCACCCCGACCGAGTGGCACCTGCTGGAGATCCTGGTCTCCAACCCGGGCCGGCTCGTCACACAGCGCCAACTCCTCCAGGAGGTCTGGGGCACCTCACACACCAACAGGACCAACTACCTGCGGGTCTACGTGGCCCAACTGCGCCGCAAACTGGAACCGGACCCGTCACACCCCCGCTACCTGATCACCGAGCCCGGGATGGGCTACCGCTTCGAGGGCTGAGAGGGCACCGACCCGCGGCTCTGCGTGGCCGTCGTCGATCGGCCGACCGGAGCGCAGCGACGGGCTCTCACTCCCCGGACGCCGATGCGCCCTCCAGGGCCCGCCGCACCTCGGCTGCGGGGAATGGCGTGCTCTTGCTCCGGGTGAGGAGACGGTGGTGGAAGTCGTCGAGCACGATTGCGTGTGGGGCGTGGCGGTCGAGGATCGCGCCGATGTCGGGCGGGACGCCGTCGGGTCGGTGGCCCTCGATCCATTGGCGCAGGAAGGTCTGGAGTTCGGTGGTGCCGAGCACGCCGTCGGGCAGGTGATGGCGGAGCAGGTGGGTCGGTGCGTAGCTGCGGTCATACACGAGATGGTCGGCAAGGAAGGCGCCCTCCTCCGCCGAGAGTTCGAAGTCGCGGCACGACGCGAGCCCGAAGTCCGCGAAGTACACCTGCCGGCCGTCGGTGAGCAGGTTGGCGAAGTGCGCGTCGAAGTGGACCAGTCCGCGTGTGCTCATGAACTCCGTCCCCCGCAGCAGCGCGTCCTCGACCCACCGGTAGGGCGATTCGTCTCCCGGCCCCCGGTAGGCGGCATCGCGGGTGTCGCCGAGCCACGCGGCGAGCGTCCGGGGCACATGCTGGAGGAAGAGAACCAGGCTGAAGGAGGACTTTCCGATGGCCTCCAGCCGGCGGCGTACGGCCGGCGAACCGTCCCAGTGCGCGACGGCCCCCTCAACGCCCCCCAAGAAGTCGGCGAAGCCGGCAGGGGGACTGTCCGGCAGAACCCGCCAGTGGTAGAGGAGCGGGAAACCGGCGTACTCGTCCTTGAGTACCCAGCCCGTGGTCATGATGTGTGCGGCCAGCTCACGCCAGGCACCGAACCCGGCCGACCCCACCCCGTACTGGTAAAAGAGGGGAAGCTCGAACAGGTTCGCCGTCGACCGCACGTGCTCCGGCTGCAACTCGAGGTCCGTCAGCGGCACCCGCTTGACGAAGACGCGTGTTCCTTCGACCTCCATCTCGGCCGACCTGCCACCGATACCGGAACCGAGACTCTGTGCGGAGGCCACCGCGTCCCCGAGCCGACGGTCGCTGAGCAGGGACAGCCGTGTTCCCACTGCCGCGTAGGCGGCCACTCGCCGGGCATGCCCCGACTCGGTCGCATGCATCGGCGGCTCCAGCCTGTCGTCAGGACGAACTGCCGTTGATCATGTCAGGAGTTACCCGGCCGGAGAAGCCGGAGAAGCGGCGGCGGTCGGAGAAGCCGGAGAAGCCGCGGCGGTCGCAGCTGTGGGAGAAGTCGCAGGGGTAGGAGAAGTCGCAGCGGTCGGCTCGGCGGCGGCAGGGGCAGCGACAGCCGTCTTCTTCTGGCCGCGGCGAAGGAAGGGGCGCTCGACGGCGTAGTACGACAGCAGGGCCATCAGAATGGTCAGGACGGCGGTGGCGGGGAGTTGCCAGGTGCCCACGCCGAGGAGGCCCAGGAGGCGGGCGATGGGGTAGTGCCAGAGGTACATGCCGTAGCTGAGGTTGCGGCCCGTCCAGGCGAGTGGGGTCAGGGACAGGAGTCTGGACAGCGTTCCGTCGGGGCGCAGTTCGAGTCCCGCGACCAGGATGGCCGACGCCACCGCCACCGCCAGGAAACCGACGGTGTACCAGGCCGGCGTCCACCAGCCCGCGCCGCCGGTGATCGGCACCTGCCAGGCGGTCAGGGCCAACGCCGCCAGGGCGGGCCAGGCCAGCCGTCCCGCCCAGACGCGCAGGCGCTCCAGCCGGGGGTCGCCCGCGGGCAGCCGGGCCAGCACCACGGCCACCAGGGCTCCGGCGAGCAGCTGGTCGGCGCGGGTGTCCGTGCCGTTGTAGATGCGGTGCGCCGCGTCCGGGGCCCACAGGGAGAGCCGCCACACCACCGGCAGGGTGCAGAGCACCGCCGTGACGATCAGCACCGTGCGGGCCCGCAGTCGTTTCAGCAGCAGGATCATCACGGGCGGCCAGACCAGGTAGAACTGCTCCTCCACCCCCAGCGACCAGGTGTGCGCCAGGGGCCCGGTTATGTCGGAGTACACACCGGGCTGCACCGCCCGCACGATGTTCACCACGAACGTCGCCGCCAGTCCGATGGCCAGGAGCGAGCCGTCGAAGCCCCGCAACGACGTGGTGAGCGCCAGCACCGCACACACCGCGCACAGGGCGAACAGCGCCGGCACCAGCCGCCGCCAGCGCCGCCGGTAGAACGCGGACATGCCGACGGTCCCGGTACGGGCGTACTCGGCGAGCAGCAGGCGGGTGATCACGAAGCCGCTGATGGTGAAGAAGACGTCGACCCCGACCGAGCCGCCCGGCAGAATGTCGGGTCGCACGTGATAGACGAGCACCATCGCCACGGCGAGGGTGCGCAGCCCGTCAAGTCCGTTCACCCGGCCGGCCCGCTGCACCGCGGAGGGGAAGCCCCGGCCCGCGGTGGTCCCGGCGCCCGCAGGATTCGCCGCACTCGCCGTACCCGTTGAACTCGTGGTACTCGCTGTACTCGTCGTGGTACTCGTCATGAAAAGGATCGCTCGTCACCTGCCGCCCGGTCTTGGAATAGCTGCGTCTGCCCTGCAATCACGATGGAAAACCCTCAAGCGCGTCCCGACCCCGGTAGCACCAGCCGGAACGTGCAGCCCTCACCGGGCGCGGTGTCCAGCTCCAGACGGCCCCCGTGCCCCTGCGCGATGGCCGCGGCGATGGCGAGTCCGAGGCCGCTTCCTCCCTGGTCGTGGGCGTGGGAGCGGGACCGGGAGCGGTCCACGCGGTAGAAGCGTTCGAAGACGCGCTGGGCTTCTTCGGGGGCCAGGCCCGGACCGGTGTCGGCGATCTCCAGGACGCCGACCGCGGTGCCGTGGGCGAGGGCCGGGGAGGCGCTGGTGCGACCGGGACGGTCCGCGCCGCCGGTTTCCGGGGCTACCCGGGCGGTGCCGACGCGTACGTGGATGGGGGTGCCCGGCGCAGTGTGGGTGCGCGCGTTGGACAGCAGGTTCTCGACGACCTGCCGCAGCCGGTGCGGGTCGCCGATGGCCTCCACCAGCTCCAGTTCCTCCGCGTCTTCCGCGTCCTCAGCGTCCTCCGAGTTCTCCGCTGCCTCGGAGTGCTCCGCCTCTTTCGGCGTGCGCAGCGGTTCCAGGTCGATCCGGCGGCCGGAGTCACCCAGCGCGGCCGCGCTCACGGCGTCGGCGGCCAGGGACAGCAGGTCGACGGGTTCACAGCCGTACGACGGCTCGTGGTCGAGTTTCGCGAGGAGCTGGAGGTCGTCGACGAGGAGGCCCATGCGTTCGGCGTTCTGGGCGATGAGCCGGTTCGCCTCGCGGCGGCCCGCGGTGGACTGCTGCTCGTGGCGCAGCGCCAGTTCGGCGAAGCCCTGGATCGCGGTGAGCGGCGTACGCAGTTCGTGGCCGGCGTCGGCGACGAAGCGGCGCAGCCGGGCCTCGGAGGTCTCGCGCTCGCGCAGGGCGCCCTGGAGCCGTTCGAGCATGGTGTTGAGGACCCGCCCGAGCCGCCCGGTCTCGGTGCGCGCTTCGGTGTCCGGCAGCCGCAGGTCGAGGTCGCCGTCGGTGATGCCCTGGGCGGTGCGTTCCATGCGGGTGAGGGGGAGCAGCCCGAGGCGTACGACCCAGCGGCCGAAGAGCACGACGCCGGTGACCGTGAGGGCGAGCACCGTGCCGTCCAGGTAGAGGATCTTGGAGGTGGCGCCGTCGATGGTGGCGAGGGGCAGCGCGACGACTGCCCGCACGCCGTCGGTGCCCTTGCGCAGGACGATCCGCCAGCGGGTGCCGCCCGAGGTGGCGGACACCGTGGCGGGACGGCCCACGGTCAGGCCGAGGTCGTCGACGGTGGACGCCAGTTCGGGTCTGGTGGCCTGGTCGCTGTCGCCGAGCGAGGCGCTCAGGAGCTGGCCGTCGGAGCCGTAGAAGTAGACGCGGAAGTCGGAGGGCAGTAGCCCGGGGGCGGTGGTGAACCTGCTGGGGAACCCCTCCTCGCTCGCCGCGTCCTGGTACGCCTTCCTGGGCATGGTGAAGTGCGCGAGCTGATCGTCGAGTCCGTCCATCAGCCAGGCCCGCAGAACGACGAAGCCGGCGACCTCCGCGGCCAGTACCGCGGTGGTGGCGACGACGGCGAGACCGAGGACGAGCCGGCCTCGCAGAGACACGGGCCGTTTCACCGTTCGGCGGCCTCGGCGCGCTCGCCGGCCTGCGGGGTGGCCTGGTCGCGCTCGTGGTCGCGCGGCAGCCGCAGCGAGTAGCCGATGCCGCGCACCGTGTGGATCAGCGGCGGCTCGACGCAGTCGATCTTCTTGCGCAGGTACTTCACGTACGTCTCGACGATGCGCACGTCACCGGCGAAGTCGTACCCCCACACGCGTTGCACGATCTGCGCCCTGGTCAGTACCCGGTTGGCGTTCTCCATCAGGTAGCGGAGCAGATGGAACTCGGTGGGCGACAGCGGCACGTAGCGCTCCGCGCGGTGCACCTCGTACGCCCGCTCGTCGAGCCGCAGGTCGGCGAAGAGCAGGATGCTCTCGTCGTCCTCGGCCGCCTCGTCGGAGGGTGTTTCCTCGCCGCCGGTGCGGCGCAGGATCGCCTGGATCCGCAGCAGCACCTCTTCGAGGCTGAAGGGCTTGGTGACGTAGTCGTCGCCGCCGGCCCGCAGTCCGTCGATGCGGTCGGACAGGTCGGTGCGCGCGGTCAGGAAGAGTACGGGGGTCTTCTTGCCGCCCGCCCGCATCGCGCGGGTCACCTCGAAGCCGTCCAGGTCCGGCAGCATCACGTCGAGCAGCACCAGATCGGGGCCGAACCTCTCGATCTCAAGCAGCGCGGCACCGCCGGACTCCGCACTGCTCACCGCGTAGCCGCTGAGTCGCAGCGTGGACTCCAGCAGGGCGCGGATGCTCGGCTCGTCCTCGACGACGAGGAGCCTGTGGGGGGCGTGGGGCTCGGGGTGCTCGGACATGGCGTCGACTCTCCCCGCTCTTTATGGGCGTGGGCTTGGCGAAAGCTGGGGGTTGGCTGAGAGGTGCCCATGATGAAAAGACCCCGGACTCCTCCACTGAGGGAGTCCGAGGCCACCTCGTGTCTGACTGAGACCCCGCTCTGAACGAGACGTGACTCCACTTGGTGCCTCGTACGTTAGGCAAGCCATGTGGGAGACCCCGGGACGACTGCTGAGAGGTCCGTGTGGACAGGACCCTGGGCGGCGTACGAGGAAAACTCTTCGCCCGTCAGCCGCGTTGCGTGAAGACTGAACCGCATGACCACTGCTGATCCCACCGCTGATCCGAGGACTCTCAAGGAACCGCCGAGCCTCGTCCCGCCGACCGCGACGGTGCGGGACTCCTATCTGGCCGGTGAGCGCGCCGACTGCGTGGCGGAAGGCCGCAGCCCGGAGTGGCTCGGCCCGGCGGGCGACGACTTCGACGCCTTCGCCGCGCAGCGCCGCGGTGTGCAGGCCCGTTGGGGGGTGCCTTCCACCCTCTTCTGGTACGTCTCCGGGGAGCACTACCTCGGCTCGCTCGTCGTCCGGCACAGCCTGACCCCCGAACTGGCGGAAGTCGGCGGCCATATCGGCTACCACGTCGTCCGACCCTGGCGCCGACAGGGTCACGCCACGCGGATGCTCGCCGCGGGGCTTGCCGAGTGCCGAGGTCTCGGCCTCAGCCGCGTCCTGCTGACCTGCGGCGTCGACAACGCTCCGTCACGCCGGGTCATCCAGGCCAACGGTGGTGTCCCCGACGGTCAGGTGGAGGGCGAGGACCGCTTCTGGATCACGGTCCGTGCCTGATCCGACGTCCGTGGCCGGCAAGGTCGAGGCGGCGTAGGAGTCAGGCCGTCTGCTTCGCGGGCGTCGCCTCGACTTGGGCCGTAGACGTAGACGTAGACGTAGCCGCCGCCGTGCCGCCCGCCCCGCGGCCGGCCAATCGGCAGCCGAGGCAGCCGGGGTGGCCCTGCCGGGCAGAGGTGTCGCGGGTGCGCCAATGATGACCGACCGGACGTGGTCTGCCGGCCTTGCCCCATCCCGCCAGGTGCAGCAGCCAGGTGGTGAGCGCGGCGAGAATGAGGACGGCTCCGCCCGACCACAGTCCGACCGGTGATCCGGTGGCCAGGGCCACGCCCAGGATCGTGCTTCCCACGGTGGCCAGGGCGGTGCCGGTCCAGCCGGCGACTGTGTGGCCCATGTCATGGTCGCCATGTGCACTCATGGTGCCCCCTCGGGGGTGCGATGGTTCATCGGCTGATGTGTACGGATGTGCGGCATCGCAAAGTATCTTACGAACTAAGTAACTTAGATCCTAAGGGGATTTTCGAGTGGAAGGCAAGGCGCGCCCCGAGGCCACGCACGATCAGGCGCTGTACGCGATGGACCGGATGATCGCGCTCGCACACTTCGGTCAGCAGGAAATCGCCGGACGGCTCGGGCTCAACGCCACCGACCTCACCTGCCTCGGCTTCGTCATCGAGGCCGCCCTTGCTGGTGAGCCGCTCGCCGCGGGTGATCTCGCCGACCGGGCTCGCCTCACCACCGGGGCGGTGACCGGCGTGATCAACCGGCTGGAGAAGGCCGGTTACGTCCATCGGCAGGCCGACCCCGGAGACCGTCGCCGAGTGCGCGTGGTGATGGGAGACACCGCCCAGGCGCGGGTTCTTGAGGTCTACGGCCCCTTCTATGAGCGCGTCTGCGCTCTGTTCGCCGACTACAGCGCGGACGAGGTCGCCGTACTCGCGGAGTGGTTCGCCCGCGCGACGACCGCGATGCAGGACTCGCTGGAGGAGATCCGCCGGGGAGGTGCGCGGGGCGGGGAGTGACTGGGCTGGGCTGGGCTGGGCCGTGGCGGTGTGGGGCCGGGGCCTGACCGCTCGGGCGGCTGTGTGCGAGGCGAGGCTCGATCTCTCAGGCGCGGGTATGCGAGCCGAGGCGTGACCCATGCTCCGCCGCGCCCGTGCGCGAGCCGGGGCCCGAATGCTTGCGCGTGCGTGTGGCCTCGGCCGTGTCGGCCAGTCTTTGCTCAAGCCCGTACCGCCTTGGCGCGTCCTTGACCCCTCCCGGTACCGCGGGCCGGTCACACTGACCCCGCCCCCGCCCCCTGCCCCGCGAGGTCCCCCATGGCGTACGGACTGGCCCGCCGCGAACTGAAGCCGAGAGTTCCCCTGCGTCACGGGGAGGGTGACAAACACCATCTGACCAGCCTCGAAGGGCTCGCCGCGCTGTCGCTGGACGCGTTGAGTTCGGTGGCGTACGGCCCCGAGGCGATCGTGCTGGTGCTGATCGCCGCCGGCACCGGGGCGCTGACCGCGACGCTCCCGGTGACGCTGGTCATCGCCGCGCTGCTGGCGGTGCTCGTGGTGTCGTACGGGCAGGTGATCGCCGTGCATCCGGACGGTGGTGGCGCGTATGCCGTGGCCAAGAAGGATCTCGGGCCCCGGATCAGTCTGCTCGCGGCGGCCAGTCTCGTCGTGGACTACGTGCTGACCGTGGCGGTCAGTCTGGCGGCGGGCGCGGCCAGTCTCGCGTCCGCGTTCCCCTCGCTCGGCTCGCATCTGCTGGAGATCTGCCTCGTCGGCCTTGCCCTGCTCACCGCCGTGAACCTGCGGGGCGTCGCGGAGAGCGCGCGGGTGCTGATGCTGCCCACCGTGCTGTTCATCGTCAGCATCTTCGGCATCATCGTGCTCGGGCTGCTGCGCGACCACCCGGCCGCGGTCGTCGGGACCACCGAACCCGTCCACGTCACCGAGGCGTTGGGAGTGGTGCTGCTCCTGAAGGCGTTCTCCTCCGGCTGCTCCGCCCTGACCGGCGTGGAGGCCATCGCCAACGGAGTCCCCGCGTTCCGTGAGCCGCGCGTGAAACGCGCCCAGCGCACCGAGTTGATGCTCGGCGGACTGCTCGGGCTGATGCTGATCGGTCTTGCCGTACTGATCCAGCGCGACGATGTGGTCCCGCGCAACGGCGTCACCGTGCTCGCGCAGCTGACGGCGGGCTCGTACGGCACGGGGTGGGCGTACTACGCGACCAACCTCATCGTCACGACGGTCCTCCTCTTCGCCGCCAACACCAGTTTCGGCGGCCTGCCGGTGCTGATGAGCCTGCTCGCCAAGGACCACCGGCTGGCGCACCTGTTCGCACTGCGCACCGAACGCCCCGTGTACCGCTGGGGAGTTGTGGCCCTCGCCCTGCTCGCCGCGCTGCTGCTGGCGGCCGTGGACGCCGACACCCACCGCCTGCTCCCGCTGTTCGCGATCGGTGTCTTCGTCGGGTTCACCATCAGCCAGACCGGGCTCGTACGGCACTGGGCGAAGGAGCGGCCGCGCGGCTGGCTGCGGCGCGCGGTGCTCAACGGGTTCGGCGCCGTGCTGACGAGCGTGGCCTGCGCGGTGCTGCTGGCCAGCAAGTTCGACGAGGGCGCCTGGGTGGTCGTCGTCGCGATTCCGCTGCTGATGCTGCTCTTCGCCCGCATCCAGCGCTACTACGCCGAAGTGGGCCGGGAGTTGGGCCTCGGCGAGATCCCGCCGCCGGTGCGCGCCATCGCCGACTCCCTCGTCATCGTGCCGGTCGGCGAGGTCAGCAGACTCGCCCAGCACGCGCTGACGGCCGCCCGCGCCCTCGGTTCCGCGGAGGTCGTCGCCGTCGCCGTACACGGAAGCCAGGAAAGGGCCCTGGCCCTGAAGGAGAGTTGGGAGCGCTGGGATCCCGGCGTACGGCTCGACATCATCGACAGCCCCAAGCGCTCCCTGGTCGAACCCATCGTCGACTACGTCCAGCGGGCGGCGGAGGGCGGACGCCAGATCGCCGTCCTCATCCCCGAGGTGGAGCCCCTCCACCGCCGCTACCAGATCCTGCAGAACCAGCGCGGGCTGCTGCTCGCGGCCGCGCTGAGAGCTCGTACCGATGTCGTCGTGTGCGTGGTGCCGTACCGGCTGCACATTTAGCCGTACGGGGTTGCCAGAGGCCGATGTCCCGGCGGCTCATTTCGTCCAGCGACTCGCGGCGTACGAGGACGCGTGCGATGCCGTCGGACGCGGCGACGACCGGGGGCCGGCCGACGAGGTTGTCACCGGAGGCCATGGACAGGTGATAGGCACCGGCCGCCGGTACGGCGAGCAGGTCGCCGGGGTGTACGTCGCCCGGGAGCGCCACCTCCTCCGCGAGGATGTCGCCCGCCTCGCAGTGCCGGCCCACGACGGTGACGAGGCGCGTCGCCGCGGCCGCCGCGCGGTCGATGAGCCGGGGTGCGTACCGGACGCCGTACAGCGCGGGTCTCGGGTTGTCGCTCATGCCGCCGTCGACGGCGACGAAGGTGTGCTCCCCTGTGCGCTTGACCGACAGGACCCGGTAGACGGCGACCCCCGCGGGACCGACCAGTGCCCGGCCGGGCTCCAAGGTGAGCCGGGGGAGGGGAAGTTGGGCGCGGGCGCAGCCGTCCGCCAGCTCGGCGCGGACGCGGGCGGCCAGGGCGGAGACGTCGAGGCTGTCCTCGCCGGGCCGGTAGGCGATGGCATGCCCGCCGCCGATGTTGAGCTGCGGCAGGGTGACACCGTGCTGGTCGCGGATCCGGGCCAGCAGCCCGACCATGCGGCGCACGGTGGCGACGTACGGCTTCACGGTGGCGACGTACGGCTTCACGGTGGCGACGTGCGCGCCGCTCTGCCGATGCGAATGCGATGCGGATGCTGGTGCGCTGCCCCGTATCGGCCGGACGCTTCCGTGACGCTATGCCCGGGTGAGGGGGTACGGAGCGGTCCGCTGACGCATGCTTGACGGCTGGGGCGGCAGCCGTAAGGCGATGCTTACGGGGATGCCGCCGAGCGGGGTTCGGCCGGGCCTACTCCTGGCGTCGCCGCCCCGGAGGTCCGACACTGGTGCCGCCATGTGCGACATGCCAGACGCCACGGGGGAGGCGGCATGACGGAGCCGGGAGTCGGGTCGGGAGCGGCGGGGCGTACGGGGCCGGGGCCGGAGGAGCGCGCAGGTGTCGCGGGCGCCGCGTTGGGAACGGGCACGGAGCCCGCGTCCGGTCGGCGCACCGAGTTGGACGCGATCCGCACCCTCGTCGTCGTCGGCCTCGTCTTCTTCCACTCGGCGCTGGTCTTCGCCACGGACACCGACTTCTACGTCAAGAACCGGGACACCACCGACGCGATCCTGGTCATCGCGGGGTTCGGTGTGGTGTGGGCGATGCCGATGCTGTTCTTCGTCGCGGGCCTCGGCTCCTGGCACTCGCTGCGCCGCCGCGGCCCCGGCGGCTTCGCCACGGAACGGCTGCTGCGGCTCGGCGTACCGCTGCTCTTCGCGACGGCCGCTCTGCTGCCGCTGCCGCAGTGGCTGCGCGAGCGGGCCGCCGACCCCGGCTACGACGAGTCCTACCTCCGCTTCCTGCCCCGCTTCTTCGACGTCCACCTGGACCTCTCCGCGTTCCCGTTCGTCGTGCAGGGCGAGTACTTCGAGACGGGCCACCTGTGGTTCGTGGTGCTGCTGCTCACGTTCTCGCTGTTCCTGGTGCCGCTGGCCCGGTGGTTTCCCGTGCCGCGCACCCAGCGGCTCCGCGACGCGCTCGCCAGGGCGTGCGAGCGGCGTGGCGTGGTGTTGCTCCCCGCCCTGCCGCTCGCCGTGATGAGCGCGCTGACCGGCCTGGAGGAGGACTACGGAGGCTGGGGCCGGTGGGCGTACCTCCTCTTCTTCCTCTACGGCTTCGTCGTGGCCACCGACGACCGTCTCCGCAGGGCGATGCGCCGTGACGCGGCGGTGGCGGCCGTCCTCGGCCCCCTCCTCTTCGCCGCCTGCGCGCCCGGCTTCATGACGGCGGACGACGCCTTCACGGACCCGACCGCCCTCGCGACGGTCTCGCGCGCGCTGTACGGGGCGGCCGGCTGGTGCTGGATCGTGGGCATCGTGGGGCTGCTGGACCGCCGCGGCCGGCCGCCGACCGCGGCATCGGTCGGTGGTCGCCGTCGCCTGTTCGGCTATCTGGCCGTCGGCGCACTGCCGTTGTACGTCCTGCACCAGCCGATCGTCGTGGCGGTCGCGTACGCGGTGGTCGGCCTGCACGCCCCGATCCCGGTCAGGTACGTCCTGATCGTGGCCGCTTCACTGTTCCTGACCCTGGCCGCGTACGAACTCCTCGTACGCCGGACGAGATTGACCCGTTTTCTGTTCGGGATGCGTCCGAGCAGAGCGCAGGCCAGGCCCTAGTTCTGGACGCCGTCGGTCAACTCCCGTGTGTCGAGGGGCAGTCGCAGACCGACTCGGCGGTGAACGACGAGGTCAGTGAGATCTCTGGGCCAGGTTCAGCGGTGGCATGCGGCACGTGGTCGTGTCAGCCGAGGGGGACGGCTGTGGTCACGATGGCCACGGTGAGCATGACCAGCGAGACGACGACGGCGCGCCAGAGGGCAATCCTGTGGTGGTCGCCCAGGTTGACCTTGCTGAGGGAGACGAGCAGGAGCAGCGCCGGAACCAGGGGGCTCTGCAGGTGGACGGGCTGCCCGATGACTGAGGCGCGTGCCATGTCCACGGCGGGGACACCGTAGGTACCGGCGGTCTCCGTGAGGACGGGCAGGACGCCGAAGTAGAAGGCGTCGTTGCTCATGAAGAAGGTCATGGGCATGCTGAGCAGTCCGGTGATCACGGGCAGGTGCGGACCCATGCTGGCGGGGATGATCTCCACGAGGCCCTTCGATATCGCGTCGACCATTCCGGTCCCGTCGAGGACGCCGGTGAGGACCCCGGCCGCCATCACCATGGCGGTCACCGCGACGACGCTGGAGGCGTGCGCGCCGATCTGCCGCACCTGGTCCTCGGTCTTGCGGAAGTTCACCACGAGGGCGATGGCGCAGCCGATGATGAACAGGGCCGCGGCCGGGACGATGTCGGCGGTGAGCAGGCCCATGATGGTTGCGGTGAGGGCGAGGTTGAACCAGACCAGGCGGGGCCGCAGGGTGGCGCGGTCGGGGTCGAGTGCGGTGTGGGCGAGGTCGGGTACGGACTCTGGTTCGGACTCTGGTTCGGACTTGGAGGCCTGATCCGTGCCGGATCCGTCTCCCCGGGGGATCGCGCCCGGTCCTGCGGGGATCGCGCCCGGCCCCGCGGAGACCGAGGTGAGGCCCGCGGGGACCAGGGCGAGGTCCAGGGTGTGCAGTCGTCGGCGTTCACGCAGGCCGAGCATCCAGGCGAGAGTGAGGACGGCTGCCAGTCCGGCGATCATCGCGGGGATCATGGGCACGAAGATGTCGGTCGGGTCCAGATGGAGGGCGCTGGCGGCACGGACCGTGGGCCCGCCCCAGGGAACGACGTTGAGCGCGCCGTTGGCCAGGGCCGCGACGCAGGTGAGGATCACGGGACTCAGGCCCAGCCGGAGGTAGACGGGGAGCAGGGCCGCGGTCGTGACGATGAAGGTGGTCGAACCGTCGCCGTCGAGGGAGACGGCACCGGCCAGGACGGCCGTGCCCAGGACCACCTTGGCGGGGTCGTTGCCGACCCTGCGCAGGATCCACCTGATCAGCGGGTCGAAGAGGCCGACGTCGATCATGATGCCGAAGTAGATGATGGCGAACATCAGCAGCGCGGCCGTGGGCGCCAGGTTCCCGATGGCCTTCATGATCATGTCGCCGAGTCCCATGCCGGCGCCGGCGAGCAGCCCGAAGGCCGTGGGCACCAGGATCAGCGCGGGTACGGGGGTGAGCCGCTTACTCATGATCAGGAACATGAACGTCGCGATCATGAGCAGCCCAAGGGCGAAGAGCATCGTTGGTCTCCTGTCCTGCACACCCTGAAACGGGGTGTGTGTATCCGTTAGTGGATACAGCCGTGGATACATCGGTTATGTGCCGCGCACCATACAGTCGTCCGAGGTGCCCCCCGCAAGAGGGAGGACGTAGCTTCTTTGACACGTCCTGGTGCGAAGGGTGGGTCAACCAACGGCACGTAACCGCCCAACTTGGCAATAAATGCCTCTTGTGGTTCGCGGCTTCAGTGAGATGTTGATGGGTGTGCGTATACCCAGAAGGCATGGCTGTGTATACGATGATGTGGAGCCGGTTCGGTTCTACGGCAAGTCATCGGCAGGAACAGGGGCGTGATTCGGGACCATGCGGCAGAGCACACGGGTGTACGAACTGGTTCGGGAGGAGATCCTCGACTGGCGGCTCGCCCCGGGCACCGTACTGACGGAGACCGATGTAGCCGAACGCGTCGGCGCGTCACGCACGCCCAGCCGTGAGGCACTGGCCCGGCTGGCCCGTGAGGGTCTGGTGCGGACGCTGCCGGGCCGCGGTGTCATGGTCACCGAGGTCACCGTCGACGGTGTGGCGCAGTTGTTCCAGATGCGCGAGGCCCTGGAGACCTACGCCGCCAGGCTGGCCGCCCGCAACGGCGATCCGGTGGTGTTCGGCGACCTCCTGACACGACTGCGGGCGGCGCGGGCCGACATGGAGGCCCGCTCCCGGCCCGATGACGACTTCGCGGCCTACTACCTGCTCATCCAGGAGTTCGACGCCGCGGTCGAGCAGGCCACGGGCAACACGTATATGCGGGACGCACTGCACGACGTACGCGGCCACCTGGTGCGGCTCCGCCGGCTGGCACGGCGCAGTCCCGCACGGATGCTGCAGGCCGCGGGCGAACATCTGGCGATCTGCGCGGCGATCCGGGACCGCGACGAGACCCTGGCGGTCCAGGCCGTGGCGGTGCACATCCACAACAGTCTGGACAACATCCTGACCGCACTCGTCTCCGAGGTCGCCGGCTCCGCCCTCATGGGCGCCTCGATCCCTCCCGGCAGCTCCTCGAACCTGTGATCGACACATTCAGCAGTCCCGGCAGTCCCGGCGATACGACCGCCGAGACCAACAGAAGCGGAGTTCCTGTGAGCGTCACCGACCACGTCGTGACCACCACGACCCGGGCGTTGCGCACGCGGCTCGCCGAAGGACCCCTGCTGGTGGTCCCCGGGGCGGCCAACGCACTGGCCGCCCGGGTCATCGAGGACACCGGCTTCGAGGCGGTGTACGTCACCGGCGCCGGGATCGCCAACAGCTTCCTCGGTATACCGGATATCGGCATGGTCACCCTGACCGAACTGGCCGCCCACGTCGAGGCGATCCGTGACGCCGTGGCACTGCCGCTGATAGTGGACGCCGACACCGGATTCGGCAACGCGCTGAACGTTCGGCGCACGATCACGGTGCTGGAGCGGGCCGGCGCCGACGCCGTACAGCTGGAGGACCAGGTCTCCCCCAAGAAGTGCGGCCACTTTGAGGGGAAACAGATCATCCCCGCAGCGGAGATGGTCCAGAAGATCCACGCGGCCGTGGACGCCCGTACCAACAAGGACCTGGTGATCATCGCCCGCACCGACGCACGTGCGGTCGAGGGGTTCGAGGCAGCCGTCGACCGGGCGCGCCTCTACGCCGAAGCCGGCGCCGACGTCACGTTCCTCGAAGCTCCTCAGACCAGACAGGAAGTGCTGGCGGTACCGGGACTGCTGAACGTCCCGCAGGTCATCAACCTGGTCGAGGGCGGCAGAACACCTCAGTTGTCGCTGGAGGAACTGTCCCGGTTCCGCATCGCGCTCTTCGCCAATGTGGCACTTCAGGCATCGATCAAGGGGATGCAGCGGGCGCTGGGCGCGCTGCGGCAGACGGGAACCCTGGCCGCGGCCGCCGACGACATCGCTCCTTGGACCGAACGCCAGCGCATCGTCCGCAAACCGGCCCACGACGCCCTCGAAGCCCGCTACTCCCCCGAGAGCCCCGAGGTTCCGGCCTCCTAGGCCTCTCCTAGGCCTTGTCGTCAAATTCCCGTCGTCGCCCGCGGGGCAGACGGGAATTTGACGACAGGGCCCAGAGCCCCCGTCTCATCGGCGTCAGCCCGAGCCGCGCCACCCGTACGAACGGCGCACCGACGACGCCTGTCGACGGAAACCGGGGCCGTTCACGTCCCGCCCCCTACTCCGACCGTCCCCCGAGCACAAAGGACACGGCCATGACCGCCGAGGCGAACGCCCGTCCCGACTACGACCACTTGCTCACCGAGATCGCCGACTACGCCCACGGCGCAGTTATCGACCGTGAGGACGCCCTGCGCACCGCGCACCTCAGCCTCATCGACGCGCTCGGCTGCGGCATGCTCGCGCTGCGCCACCCCGAGTGCGTCAAGCTGCTCGGGCCGATCGTGCCGGGCACCTTCGTACCCGGCGGCATCCCGGTTCCCGGCACGGCGCACGTCCTCGACCCGGTCAAAGCCGCCTTCGACATCGGCACGATGGTGCGCTGGCTCGACTACAACGACACCTGGCTCGCCGCGGAATGGGGTCACCCTTCCGACAACGTCGGCGCGATCCTCGCCGCCGCCGCTCACGCCGCCACCCGCCGTGAGGCGGCGGGACAGCCTCCGCTCACCGTGGGCGACGTCCTGGCCGCCATGGTGAAGGCGCACGAGATCCAGGGCGTCCTCGCCTTGACGAACTCGTTCAACCGGGTCGGCCTCGACCACGTGCTGCTGGTCCGAGTGGCCTCGGCTGCTGTGGCCACCGCCCTCCTCGGCGGCGATCGCGACCAGGTCCGCGACGCCGTCTCCCACGCCTGGCTCGACGGGGGCGCACTGCGCACCTACCGGCACGCTCCCAACACCGGTCCGCGCAAGTCCTGGGCAGCTGGCGATGCCACCTCCCGCGGACTGCGCCTCGCGCTGATCGTGCTGGCCGGCGAGCCAGGCTATCCCTCAGCGCTCTCCGCACCGGTCTGGGGTTTCCACGACGTCCTGTTCGACGGCCGGCCCCTCACCTTGGAGAGGCCGCTCGGCTCCTACGTCATGGAAAACGTCCTGTTCAAGATCTCCTTCCCCGCGGAGTTCCACGCACAGACCGCCGCCGAGGCCGCCGTCCGACTGCACCCGCAGGTGGCGCACCGCATCGAGGAGATCGACCGGATCGAGATCACCACCCACGAGTCCGCGATCCGCATCATCAGCAAGGCCGGTCCCCTGCACAACCCCGCAGACCGCGACCACTGTCTCCAGTACATCGCCGCCATCGCCCTCCTGCGGGGAGGGCTGACCGCCGACGACTACGAGGACGACGTGGCAGCGGACCCCCGCATCGACATGCTGCGGGCGAAGACCGTCGTCCGCGAGGACCCCCGCTACAGCGCCGACTACCTGGACCCCGAGCACCGCTCGATCGCCAACGCCGTCCAGGTGTTCTTCACTGACGACACCTCCACCGAACGCGTCGAAGTGCACTACCCGCTCGGCCACCCAGCCCGCCGCTCCGAAGGCATCCCCCTGCTGAAGGAAAAGTTCACCGCCAACCTGCACGCGGTATACCCACAACGGCGCGCCGAGCAGCTCAACACCCTGCTCACCGACTACCCGGCCATCACAGCACTGCCCGTCTCCGCATTCCTCGGGACACTCGCCACGCCCTGAACCACGCGAGAGCGTTCGCTCACCACCACGCTGCCGTCTCTCGTCTTTCCGCGCCGGCCGGCGCCAGATCAGCGACGAGCATTCTCATGCCATCGGTCATGCCATCGGTCAACTCCCGTGCCCAGGGGCAGTCGCATGCTGATCCGTCGATACACCGAGCCAAGAAGCACGCTCTGGGTACAAGCGGTTTCGATAGAGGCCCTCGATCGGGCGATAGGGAGGCGGTCTTGGACGGGCGCCGCTCGGCAAGGTCACGATGCCGTGGATGATCCCCGTCTTCACGGACGACGAGCCGCCGTGGGCCGGAAGCGGGGACCCTCAGAGGAGTTCCCGTGCTGCTTCCGTGCGCCCTGAAGGTGTGCGACCCGCCCGAGCTGGTCCGCTCTGCCGCCGTCAACCGCACCTCCCGAGCTGAATCTCGCATTCATGGCATCTGACGCGCCCGAGATGCCGGAGGTCGTGGAGGTGCAGGGCCATCCGGCGGAGCCGCCCGCGAACCGCTGGTGGAAGCCCGACGAGCCCCGGCCGCCCCAGCGGACCGTCGCGTCGTCGACCGTCACCACGACGATCGGGCTGGCCGCACTGGCGGCCGTGGGGGCACTCACCCACCAGACGGCGCTGGTCCCGCCGCTTGCCGCCACGATGGCCATCGTCACCGCGACCCCCCAATCACCTCTCGCACAGCCCCGCCACGTCATCGGCGGCCACATGCTGTCCTGCCTGGTCGCCTTCGTGATACTCGCCCTCGGCTGGCACGGTCCCTGGGCCGCCGCCGTGGCCGCCGGCATCGCCTGCGGCCTCGTACTCCTCCTCAAAGCGGCCCACCCACCGGCCATGGCCACCGCCGTCATGATCATGCTCACCCGCCCCCCGGCCACCCATTTCGTCCCCCTCCTCGCCCTCGGCGCGGCACTGCTCATCGCGGTACAGATGGTCTCGGCCCGCCTTCAGCGGCAGGTGTATCCCACGTCCTGGTGGTGAGCAGTGGTCACGGCCAGGTGCGGTCGAGGCCGCCCTGCCGTACGGCGTGGGCGGCAGTCCGCCTCTCTCGACACGTGTCCTGATGCGGCCGTCCTGCCTTGACCGAGACACGGTTGGTGGCGATGGCGGGAAGCCCGTGGCCGAACCGCGGGTCGATGACGACAGGAACCGATTGCTGCGGTGAAGGGTTTTCAACTCGCCTATGAACAGGGCCCAGGAGGCGGCGGCGAAGGCCGGCAACGGGCCGTCGGGGGCTTTGCTGTCACGAGCGGGGGGCGAGGTCTGGGAGTCCGGCCGCCATTTCCGCGTGATGCGTCCCGGGCGTGGTGGCGTGCAGGCGGCTGTGATGCTGGCGTGTCTGGCCGTTTTGGAGGATCCCGATGGCGAGCAGATCGTGGCTGCCAGGCGATCTGGCTATGGCCGTCAGGGCCCTTCACGCGCATCCTGTGAAGTGCGCGGAGTGGGCGGGCGTGGCCAGCATGCCGGGTTCTGGCCGGCGAGGAGGAATGCATGGAAAGCGCGCCGAGCAGGACGGCAATGTTTGCGGCCGTGTCGCGTGGATTGTTTCGCCTGGAGACGGCGTCGCCGTGGGTACTGGACGATGTGCTGGCCCTGGTGCTTGTCGGCCCGGTATGGCAGCAGTTGCGAGACCAGTTCGATCCGCTGTTCCCCGGCCCGGTCGGCCGCGAGTCCCGTGCGGCTGTCTGCACCCGCAGCCGGTACGCCGAGGACCGGCTGGCTGCTGGTGCCTTCACGCAGTACGTGATTCTTGGCGCGGGGCTTGACTCGTTCGCGTGGCGGCGGCCGGATCTGCTCGGCTCGCTGACGGTGTTCGAGGTTGATCACCCTGCCTCCCAGGCCTGGAAGCTCGAGCGGGTCAGGGAGCTCGGCCTGCCGCTCAGCGACTCGCAGGTATTCGTGCCGGTTGATTTCGAGGCCGGACCGGTTCAGGATGCTCTGGGCCCGGCCGGGTTCGACTGGGCGCAGCCGGCGATGTTCTGCTGGACGGGCGTCGCCCCCTATCTGACGGCACAGGCGATCGAGTCGACGTTGCGCACGATCGCGGCGGCTGCTCCCGGGTCTGAGGTGGTGTTCTCCTATCGGGCCGAGGACGGTGCGCTCGACGACGCGGGGACGGAATTCGCCCGTATCTACACGCCGATCGCGGCTGCTGCCGGCGAGCCTCTTCAGCCTGGCTGGCCGGCATCCGAGATCGAGAGGCTGATCAGCCGGTGCGGGCTGAAGGTCGTGGACCACCCCGCACGTGCAGACCTCCAGCAGCGGTACTTCGCCGACCGTACCGATGGCCTGCGGCCCTATACCTTCGAGACCCTGGTGGCCGCGCGGGTCACCTGAGCGAACGCAGGCCACGTCGGCAACTTCACCGTCTGCGAGGGCCAGGCGGTGACGGTACGGCAGAGGAGTACCGCGACCTCCAGGGCTTCGGTGCAGCCGCGTCGTGCCCGTTTTGCTCATGCTGGGCGCAGTCCGAGGGCTTGGGGGGTCCGGGTGCCGTCCCGGGCGTGGTGCCTGCAGGCGGAGGCATAGTGCCCGTCAGGGCGGGCAAGCTCCCGACGCGGAAGCCGACAAGAAGAGCAAGGCGGTTCGCATTGCCGTCATTGGTGCGATAGGGGCCATCCTCGCCACAACCATCCCGGTATTGCTGACGCTGGACGACGAAAAGACGTCTTCACTCGGCGACCCATGCGATCTCGATCGACTGGAGGCGGCGGGAGAATTGTGGGTACGTCCACCCGCTCAGCGTTCCAATTCAAAACTGTTCGCCGACAAGAAGCCGCGAGTGCTCACCAAGGTGAGCCAGGATCAGAATCCCGCAATCAGCGTTCGAGGCCAGGTGAGCCTGACCATTCCGGCAGGTCAAGTCCTGTACCTGGTCAGGCAGCCGGACAGGAACACCAAGGACCAGTTCGGCAACCCAGGCTCGAACCAATACTATCCAGCCACTACCGTCACTCCGGATTCGGACGGCTGCTGGGAGGACAACAATCGATCCCTTGGCTACGACGGGCAGAAGGGAATCACCGAGGTGTATTACCTCTCCCTGGTTGGTCAAACGCAAGCGGACAAATTCGCGAAGGACCGCGAGGTCGATGAATGGGACGGCTACAACAACGCCCAATGGCAGGACGTGGGAGTGATCGACGTACTCGAATTCAGGGTTCCCACGGTGACCTAGCCCTTCGCCGGGTCGCCGCGAACGAGGGCCCGGTGGATCTGGGGCGCTGTCCGGAGCCGTCCGGCAGTTCCAAGATGGTCGGCGACCCACCCATCACGTCGTACTCGCGGATGGCGGCCGCCCTCTCCGAGAGCGCCATGAACGCCCGTGCCCAGTCCGGAAACGCCTCGGCCGGGTGCCCGGACGGGACTTCCACCTCCGGCTCACCATGGACGTACGAACTCGGCTGATCCGTATCGAGGTTGGGGACGCGTCCACGCGCCAACCCCGGTTCGGTTCGGAGACGGTTGTGAGGTTGGAGGACGAGTCCGGGCGGGGCCTGGTCCTGGTGGCGATGCTCGCCGTGCGCTGGGGGACGGTGCCCCGTACGCCCGTCGGGAGGACGGTGTGGGCGGAGTTCGTGGCGGAGCCGCCGGAAGTCGGATGGCACCGCCCGGTGCGGTTGGGACGTCAGGGGACCAGCGGACCGTCCAACACCCGCTGCCCCGCCTGCCGATCGCCCTCCCACGAAAGTGCGTCATCGGTACGCGGCAGCCGCCCCCACAGCGTCAGCAGCAGATTCTCCGCTGTGCCGGAGAGCACGGCGACCGGGTCTCCCGGGCCGTACGTCCAGGTCGACCCGGTGTCCGTGGCGTCGAGTTGGAGCGCGACCGCGGGCGGGACCGCCCGGCCGCGCGCGATCATCCGCAGGGCCATGGTGTCGAAGACCTCGGACACCCCGTCGTCGACCAGTTCGGCGTTGAGCGGCCCGGGTGCTCCGAGGGCGTTCTCGGCGTCCCACCGGTGCACGAGCGTCTCCATGCAACGCCGTCGTTGCCAGAACCCGACCGTGTGCGGCGGATGCAACGTCCAGGCCGGGGTGGACGGATCGGCGTCCAGGGCCGCGAGCAGGGTCTCGGACGTGTCGTCGAACCACCGCCCCAGCGCCGCCGGTTCCCGAGGCGCCGCAGCCGCTCTGAGGTCACCGTGCCCCTCGGTGACACCGGCGGCCGCCCAGAGGTTCCCCCTGCCCAGATGGTCCGCCAGGTCGTACAGCGTCCAGTCCCCGCAGTGCTCGACCCGCGCGGCCGAATCGCCGTCCAGACAGACCCGGAAACCGTCCAACTCGCGGCGCAGATGGAGGAGTAGAGAAGCGGAATCCATAGGGCGAACCTATCCCGAGCGATCGGGGTGGTGAGAGTGGTCCGGCTGATCTGGCTGATCCGGCTTGTCGGGTGTGCCGCCCATCATTCGCATCATCGCCGGGCCTCCGGTGCGCCAGAACCGTACGAGCAGGGACGCCGCCAGCAGCAGGAAGACGATGTTGAGCCAGGTCGTGTAGTTCCAGGTGATCCCTTCCTCCGGGATCGTGGCGTCGGCCTGGTCCGGAATCAGTCCCAGGCCGCCGAAGGCGAACTCGACGACGTACCCGGCGACGGCCATGGCTGTGAAGAACGTGACCAACAGGAAGGCCGCCATGCGGGCGCCGTAGTACTTCCGGTAGATGTTCAGGATCGGGAGGATCAGAAGGTCGGCGTAGATGAAGGCGATCACCCCGCCGAAGCTGATCCCGCCCTTCCACAGCACCACCGCGAGCGGCACGTTGCCGATGGAGCAGACGAACGTCGCGATCGCCACCAGCGGCCCGATGAGCGGCCCGATCAGTTTGGCCGCGAGCGGATGGTCCGCCAGGAAGAACGCCTGCCAGAAGTCGTCCGGCACCCAGGCGGCGATCGCCCCGGCGATCAGCAGCCCGGCCACCAGGTCGCGCAGGATCGCCGCCCACTCCATGACGAAGATGTGCGACACGGACGTAAAACCGTCCCGCGAGAACAGCCGGCGCGCGAAGCCGCCCTCACCTCCCACGGACATGTCCATCGCCGCGTGGCCCTCCATGGACCCGGCCAGCCCGCGCTCGGCCTGCTCGCGGGCCTGGCGCAGGAGCCGCTCGCGCAGGAAGACCCGGAACAGCACGGCGAGTACGACGATCATGATCGGGCCGCCGACGAACTCGGCCGCCGTGAACTGCCAGCCCATCAACAGGGCCAGGATCACGCCGAGTTCGATCACCAGGTTGGTGGAGGCGATCTCGAAGGCCATCGCCGCCGTGAAGTCCGCGCCCTTGCGGAAGAGCGAGCGGGCGAGGGCCACGGCGGCGTATGAGCAGGAGGACGAGGCCGCGCCGAGCCCGGCGGCCACGGCGAGGGTGCGCGGCCGGTCGTCGCCGAGGAGCCGTACGACGGTGGATCGGCGCACCACCGCCTGCACGACGGCGGACAGCGTGAAGCCGAGGATCAGCGCCCAGGTGACCTCCCAGGTCATCGACCCGGCGATGGACAAGGCGTGCCCGATGGCGTCCACGGTGATG
The DNA here is from genome assembly GCF_042721055.1 of Streptomyces sp. NPDC058470. Lineage (NCBI taxonomy): Bacteria > Bacillati > Actinomycetota > Actinomycetes > Kitasatosporales > Streptomycetaceae > Streptomyces > Streptomyces sp. NPDC058470. Next base: position 203,434 of record NZ_JBHXMF010000002.1, on the reverse strand, counting down.
CACCCTTCCGGAGATGACGGTTGCCTCCGGTGAGTATTCCCCTAGGGGGTATGTCTGGCAGGGAGGCGGCGTTCATTAAAACGAACGAGAGGTTGCTGTCTCCGGCAGTTCGATATAGTGAACGCATGGTTCGCTCAATCAAGAGATCTCGGCAGGTCGGCGTCTACATGTCCTGCACCGCAACGCACAGGAGCCGTTGATGACGCCCCCGCCGTCCGGCCGTCAGCCGGTGAGCAGTACCGCGGCCGCGGTCGGCGCGAAGATCCGCCTGCGCCGCCAGCAACGCGGCATGAGCGCCGCCGAGATGGCCCGGCGCGCCGGGCTGAGCAAGGCCACGCTGTCCCAGCTGGAGGCAGGCAACGGCAATCCGACGATCGACACCCTGGACGCGATCGCGATCGCCCTGCGCATCCCGATCGCCGACCTGCTGGCGCGTGACGCCGACACCGGGCCGGTCTTCCGGCCCGGCACGGACGTCGAGCCCGGCGAGGTCTCCCGCGAACTGCTGCGCCGCATCAGCAGCGGCAACAGCCTGGAGATCTGGCGGCTGCGCATCCCGCCCGAGACGGAGCTGCCCGGCGTCCCGCACGCCACCGGCACGATCGAGCATCTGATCGTCGCCACCGGGCACTTCACCGCCGGCCCTGTCGACGCCCCGCAGGAGCTGGGCCCCGGCGACATGCTCGCCTTCGCCGGTGACGCCCCGCACTTCTACCGCACCGGCGCCGAGGAAGTGGACGTCACGGTCGTCTTCGCTTCGCCTATCAGCACCTGAGGCCCGCGTCAGTGTCCGAGGCCCACATCAGCGATTGAGATCCGGCGTCTTAGGCCCATACCGGTGCCTGAGACCCAGCCCCTGAGACGAGGAAGCCCTCTCATGAGCACCACCATCGCCACCAGCGCTATCGCCACCACCCCCTCCAGCCGCGCCTTCATCAGCGACAACATGGCCGGAGCCTCCCCGCAGATAGCCCAGGCAGTCGCCGACGCGACCGCCGGGCAGGTCCTGCCGTACGGCAACGACCCCTTCACCGACAGCGCCCGCCGCAGGCTCGGCGAGATCTTCGAGCGGGACGTCGAGCTCTTCCCGGTCTCCACCGGGTCCGCCGCCAACGGCCTGAGCCTGGCCGTCCTCACCCCACCGTGGGGCAGCGTGCTCTCGCACCCCGGTAGCCACGTCAACACCGACGAATGCGGCGCTCCGGAGTTCTTCACAGGCGGCGCCAAACTCGTCGGTGTCCCGGGCCCCGACAGCAAGATGGACCCCGAAGCGCTGCGGGCGGCGGTGCGCCGCCGGGCCGGTGACGTGCACAGCGTGCAGCCGTCCGTGGTGAGCATCAGCCAGGCCACCGAGAGCGGCAGCGTCTACACCCTGGACGAGATCCGCCGCCTGTCCGCCATAGCCAAGGAGGCGGGGCTGCGCGTCCACATGGACGGTGCGCGCTTCGCCAACGCCCTGGTCCATCTCGGCGTCAGCGCGGCCGAGATGACCTGGAAGGCGGGCATCGACGTCCTGTCCTTCGGCGCCACCAAGAACGGCGCGATGACCGCCGACGCCATCGTCTCCTTCGACCCCGCACTCGCCACCGAGCTCGCCTTCCGCGCCAAGCGCGCCGGCCAGCTCGCCTCCAAGATGCGCTTCCACACGGCGCAGATCGACGCGTACCTCACCGACAACCTGTGGCTGCACAACGCCCGCCGGGCCAACGCCATGGCCACCCGGCTCGGCGACGGCCTCAAGGCCATCCCCGGCACCGGCCTGCTGGCCATCCCGCAGGCCAACATCCTCTTCTGCCGCCTGCCCCAGCAGACCACCGAAGGACTCCTCGCCGAGGGCTACGCCTTCTACCACGACCGCTGGGAGCCGGGAATCGTCCGGTTCGTCACCGCCTTCTCCCACAGCACCGACGACATCGACCAACTCCTCGACGCGGTACGCCGCCACACGCGCTGATCTGGACGTGCCGGGCCGCGCACACGCGCTGATCTGGACGTGCCGGGCCGCGCACACGCGCTGATCTCGACGTGTCGGTCCGCGCACACGCCCTGACCTCGACGTGCCGGGCGACGGGGACCGGGCGCGCCACATGAATGCTGCAGTGCACCCGGCCACTGTTGTCTGCTACGCGTCTGGCCCGAGTGAGGTCAGGCCGAAGGCGTTGCTGATTGTGCTGTAGCCGTCGGTGGTCAGGTTGAGGTGGTCGCCGGCGACGATGTCCTCCAGGCCCTGCGTGACGACGACGGTCTTGATGCCCGGGATGGACAGGACGTCCCGGTCGAGGCGGGTCAGTGCGGCGCGGCCACCGGCGCCCTGGTCGGTACCGAGGTAGTTGTTCTCGATACCGGAGGCCGTGACACCGTAGACCGGTACGCCTTCGGTGTTGGTCATCAAGTGCTTCGCCAGATGCTGCTTGAAGCGGGGGGTGTTGTAGCCCGCCGTGTTGCCCGTGGTGCGGGCCCACAGCGGGGTTCGGGCATCGCGTTGCCGTGCTGGGATCAGGACGTTTGCGGGGACAGGAAGAAGGACTGCGCGGTGCTGCCGTTGCAGGTGGTGACCTGGAACTGGGCGCCGTTGGCGGTATTGGGCGCGGTCAGGCACAGGCCGTTGTTGCGGGCGACGAGCGTGAAGGTGCCGCCGGTCTTGGCGACGGCCTGCCACTGCTGGTTGGTTTCCGCGTGGTAGGACCAGGTCTGGAGCTTGGCTCCGGAAGTGGCCGCGGCGCCGCCGATGACGTCCCATGCCTGGGTCTGGGCCGCGGCGTTGCGGTTCAGCACCTCGGAGTAGCCGGAGCCGGCGGAGGCGAACTGCCATTCCTGGTTCGCGACGGCGGCGACGCAGGTGTACTGCTGGACGACGGTGCCGTCGGCGGTGCCGGCGCCGGTGGCGTCCACGCACTTGCCGCTGCTCTGGTTGACGACCTCGTACCAGGTCGAGGAGTTGACGGCGGACGCGCTCTTGTCGGCGAAGGAGAGGGAGTTGATGTTCCAGCCGGCCTTGTCCTCGTTGAGGGTCAGGACCTGCTGGCCCGCCGGGAGGGTGACACTCGCGGTGACCGTGGTCCACTTCTGGTAGTCGCCGGTGGCGGGGATGTCGACCGCGCCGCTGAGGTTGGTGCCCGACGCGTTGGACAGGTGCAGGGCGCCGGTCACGGCGGAGGGTGCCGCCACGCGGAAGCTCACCGTGTACGTACCGGCCGCCAGCGGCTTGACGGTGTAGCGGAACCACTGGGAACTCGCCGTGAAGCCCAGGTTGTAGCCGCCGCCGGTGTCGGTGGTCGTCATGACGTCGACGCCGTCGGAGCGGTAGGTCTCGCTGTTGTTGACGGAGGAGACGCTGTAGCCGACGCCCTGACCTCCGGTGTCGTAGTTCTCCGCCTGTACGGTGCCGGGCAGCGCGGCGGCGGTGCCACCGTACGGCGCCTCAGTGGTGGGGGTGGCGCCGGTGCCTCCCTGCCAGCTGTTGTTGGTCACCGTGGCGGTGAAGGTGCTGGAGTTCTTCTGGTACGCCGTCATACCGGACTTGAGCCCGCTGACGGTGTTGCTGGTGATCGTCGCCGATCCGATGGGCGCGGGGAAGTTCGGCGGTGCGATCACGATGCCGTTGCGTCCGGGGTTGTTGATCGTGTTGTTCTGCAGCTTCGAGTTGGTCGAGTTGGTGAAGCCGATCGCGTCGAAGAGCGAATCGGAGATGGTGTTGCCGGTCATGGTGATGTTGCTGATGGCTCCGTTGTTCACGCCGGCGGCGCCGTCGCCGATGATCACCGCGGGCGTTCCCTGGCCCCAGGAATTGCCGCCGGACCGGACAATGACGTTGTCCGTGATCGTCGCGGAGGTCAGGTCGCTGCCGTTGTCGCTGAACACGCCGGCGTTCAGGGCCATCATCCGCCCGGAGTCGGCGAGGTAGTTGTCGCTGATGACGTGGCCGCCACCGCCGTAGATCCCGATGCCGTGGGCACCCCAGGGGGCGATCGCAGTGTTGTGGGTCATGGTGACGTTCGACATCGGCGGGTAGGTCTGCGACGGGTCGCTGGCCTTGAAGGCGACGGAGTTGATCGCCAGCTCGTCGTCACCGGTGCCGCGGATGTAGTTGTTGGTCACCGTCAGGTTGGACCCGGTGAACGTGTTGAGCGCCTGGTTGTTCACGTTGATGCCGTCGGCCCAGATGGAGGTCAGCCGGTTGTTCTGTATCGTGCCGCCGGTGCCCGAGGCCCAGAAGCCGGACATGGTGTGCTGCGACCACAGGCCGCTGGCGGACCAGTCGGTGCCGGTGGTGTCCATCGCGCCGCCGTCACCGTTGTGGCGGCTGGTGGAGTTGGAGTCGATGTGGAAGTTCTGCACGGTGCACGAGGTCACCGAGAACAGCGCGCTCATGCCACCGGTAAAGGGCAGGGGCACGTCGCGGTAGATGTTGCTGTACCACTGCCCGGCGCCGGCGATCGTGATCCCCTTGGCGGTCAGCCCCGTGGTGCCCTTGACATAGAAGGTGCCCTGGGGGATCCAGAGGATCTTCTTCTCTGTCTGCGCCTGGTTGATGCAGGTCTGGATCGCGGCGCGGCTGTCCACCGACCCGCTGGCGGCCGAGCCGTTGGTCGGGACATTGCTGGCGACCGCGCCGCAACTGGTGATGGAGATGGAGTTGTCCGGCTGCGCGATGGGCGCGGGCGGGTTCTCTACGTCGATCACGTCGATGTTGTAGTAAGACGCCGTGTTCGTCGAGCTCTTCTTGAGCTGGATGGTGCTGCCGGCCGCGATGGGAGTACCGGTGACGAATGTACGCGACTCGTCCCAGAAGACCCGGGGGTCGCCGTTGGCGGGATTCTCGTCGGTGCTGCTGTTGTACGCGCTGCCTTCGTATATCCAGGTTTGCTTGGAGTTGAGGTTCAGCGCCTGCCGGAACGTGCCGTTGACGTACAGGTCGAGGGTCGCGGTGGTTCCGGTGCCGTCGGAGGAGTCCGGGATGCTGGCGCGGACGTTGAGATAACTGACCGGCTTGCCGGTGTTGTTCGTCCACTGCACCGACTGATTGGTCGCGGCGAGGTGCGCGTAGGCGAGCCCGGATGCCTCCAGGGCGGCACTGGAGTACTTGCTGGTGGGTGCGGAGGTGACCGCCACTTTTGTCGCACCGCCGGCCAGGGTGCCGTCTTCAGCCTCGTAGCTGGTGAAGGCGGTGGTGGCGCCGGCCGCGGTGGCCGTGGTGGTCGCCGCGCCGGCTTCGGGGGCGGCACTTGACGGGCCGAAGGTCATCCACGCCAGGCCGCCCACAGCGACGGCGGCGGCAGTGGCCACTGTCATCACGCGGCGCCTGGAGCGCGACAGACGGCGTAGACCTTTCGACCTTCCGAAGCGTTTTGGACGTGCCGGGGCCTCATGCACAAGAAACTCCTCGAAAGTGGGGGGGAAGGACGGGCACGGCGATCCGCCGAAATCCGAATGAGCGCCCAGGACATGGGAGTCGCCCGGTGCCCGGACGCCCCGAACCTATAGAGCGCCCGGACGCGGGCACAAACTCTCAACCGGCGGCGCGACGGGAAAGCACGGATAACGAAAAGCGGCCAAGAAAAGGAGCGTGGCTGGGGAGGCTCTGACCTGAGATGCTTTCACCGAGCGCCGATCTATCACTTATTTGATGTGACTTGATTCACTTCGGCGCGAGGTGTGACCGCGCCTGTTCGTGTCTCACCCCGGCAGCTCGGCCACTCCACTCAGCGGTGGTCCGGGCCTGCAGCAGGCTGGGGGGTCGGTGCCGGAGAAGTACGCCCCGCCGGCCCAGCTCAGGGGCCGGCCTCCTGGATGTCTCCACAGAAACGGCGCCTTGGACCCACGCATTGCGATGCGTAGCCCGTACGTTGTCCGATCGGCCCGGATTCCAAGGTCAGCAGAGAACAAGAAACCCCAGGTCACGGCGAGTGAGTCCGGGGGTTCCGCAGAGCTGACCATCAACCCTGCCCGGAGTTCGGTTCCGGCCCGAGGCGATATTCAGGTGCGGCTGTGCGTCACCGCCGCCAGACCGACCACGACGCCCCCACGGCTCAGGACCCGCGTTCTGCTCGCCGCCGATCATGCCCTCGTACTCGCCGGTTCGGTACGGGGGACATCCCGGCTGTCGAGTGTGGAGCGTGGCGCCGACGGGACCCCGTCGAGCGCCTGGGCAGGAAGGGGCCCCAGTGAAATCAATGGGCCCTGGCCGCCTGACGGCCCCTCCAGGCACATGAAAAAGGCGAGGCCCGAAGACCCCGCCCGCTACCGCCAAATCCCCAACTCACGGCCAAACAAGGCAATAAGGCTGATGCCCCGCCTCATGCAGCCGATGGCTGAAGTCCTGCCACTCGTGCAGCGAATGGGAGGGGCGGGGTGGTGACCTGGGGTTTCTCGCAGAAATGTGTGTTGACCTGTGAGAATAGATCTCCGTAGTTCTCGCGAGTCAACGCTGTTTCCCAGGCTCATGTGCCCTGGATGTGCCCTCCAGGGTGCGTCAACTACCGAGGCCACCCAGCCGGAAGAAGCACACCTAGACCCCCTCCCTACGGTGAACGCGGTCCCCGGCCTCAACGCGTCTACCTCGAGCCAGCCCGGACCGTGAAGAACCTGGTCATCGCGGCTGGCCGGAAGGCCGCCAGACCGGTGCGGTGGCGGGAAGGCTCCCGACCGGGCAGCGGCCGTAGCTGTTTGGGTCGCCAGGATGGTGTTCAAGTCGTCCCAGGTGATCACTCAGGCCGCGGATCAGCCGAAGCGCCGAGCCAGGGGAGAACGGGAGGCTCCATCTCTCATCCACCTCGGGCGAGGCGGTGCACGATGTCCCAGCCCTTGTGTGTGATGCGTGGATCGTTGTTGGGGGTGGGGGGCTGGCCCAGGAGGTGCTCCCGGTTTAGTCTGGCGACCGCCTGGCAGGTCTTGGGGCCGTAGTGATCGCTCTCGACAACGAGCTGGTCGAGGTATCCGGCCCGCTTCAAGAGACTCTGCAACTGCTCGACGTCCGGGTGGACGCGGCCGGGCGCCAGGCGCCGCGTGAACGGCGGGAGCATGAAGCGCCTGCGATCGGACTGGAGAGGGATGCTCAGAGCCTGCCCCTCGTAGATGGTGTACGGGGCCCGGAGATCGTTCTCGTCGATGATGCCTGCCTGGCGCACGCCGTAGCGTTTTGCAATGTCGTGGATCGTTTCGCTGGATTTGACGAGGTACATCACGTGTGTGTGCGGTGATGGCTGGTAAGCGAAGCGCTGTCGCGGCCACCACGGCCACCAGGGCTCTGCGGCCTTGGCCTGAGTGCGTGCTGTGCGCAGGGTGTCGGCGAAGCCCTTCGCACGGGAGGCACGTTCTTCCAGGTACCGGGCACAACCGGTCTGTGAACGTTCCTCCAGTGCGATGACGAGCTGTGCCTGCGCCGCCATGTCCCACTTGGCGACGACCGCCCTAAGTACCTTGTTGGACAGGGTGTTGGCCTCCGCCTTCTCCAGGCTGTCTACCGTCGTGGCCACCTGGTGGACGGGGCGTTCGGTGATGCTAAGCAGTAGTTCCGACTTATGCGGAAGAGAGCGCTCCAATCCCACAGCGAGCCGGGCGAGATCACTGGGCGGGCGCGTCTGCCATAGTCCGGACAGCTCGGTGTCGCTGAGGAACCGTGACCCCGCGTGGTCCAAGTGGCGGAGCATCCCGGCCGCGTGGCCCACGGGCCGGTGGAGGCTGAGCCAGAAGATGCGGTCCGCCGGTCCGTCCTGGCCTGCAGCATCGAGCCTGGTCAGCAGGTAGGCCGCCTGGCTGGGCGAACACGCTCGGGCAGCGTCGTCCAGCAGCTCTTTCATCGCCTGGTCGGCGATCAGTTCGGTGAGATGCGAGGTGATGGAGGCGAACTCCTCGAGCGTCCGTTCCCGCGCTGTGTCCACGGCGGCCTCCAGCGCGTGCTGGTGCTGGCCGACCGCCAGCAGGTGCGCGATGAATTGAGAGATGTCCTCTGTGGGCCAGTGCAGCACCGCCAGGAACCGGGCCGTGGCCGCAGCGTCGACCAGCTTGCTCGATTGCAAGGCCGCGACTAGCTCCGCGAGGTAGTGGGGGCCGCGTTGGCTCATGCCGACCGCGAAGATCTGCTGCGCTTCGTGTTCGTACCCCTCCCGCACGAGTACGGAGATCATCTCGGCGGCGTCGATCGCGGTACGACTCTCTGCGACGACCTGAGAGAGAAGGGCGGCGGTGTCCTGCATGCCGTTCGCGCACAGAGGCAGGAACAACGCCGTGACGTCGGAGACCGTACGGCTCTCGGCGACGGACCGCGCCACCTCGGAGAGCAAATGGGTCAGCTCGCCATGGGCTAGCTCATACATCAACTGGACGACCTCCGCCACGTCCCTGGTTAGCGCGAAACCCGTGAGGAGCGCCCGCGCGTGTTCGGCGAGGCCCACCCGGCACAGAGCCGCGGCCAACTGGACGGCTTGCTGCGTCGGCTGCAACCGTACGGAAAGCTGCAGCAGGCTGACGAGGCACTCGTCCGCGGACATTGCGTGCAGCAGGTCCGCCAGATGCGCCGTCTCCTCCACGGGCCGCGTCAAGAACAGGGTCGGCAGCGCGGCCTCGGCTGGGGCACGATGGCCGGCCTCGAAAAGAGCGGCCAGGAACGGGGCGAGTTCGGTGACCGCTCGTACTTGGAGAGCCGTACGGACGAGGTCGCCGGCGGTGGCCGAGCGGTTCTCGCTCAGCAGGCCCACCCACGTGACCAACTGGGAGACCGCTGCGGTGCGCGGCGTCGACTCCAGGACATGCAGCATGTCGGGGTGGGCACCGGCCGGGGGCGCAGCAGGCACGTAGGCGCTGTTGCGTATGAAGGGGGTGGCACCCAAGCCGTTGCGGTCCAAGTCCAACGGCGTGGGCCGGCTCCGGGCTTTCAGCCGTCCCCGTACATGGCGGAAGATGACATTGAGGTCGAGTAGTTCGCCCGCGCCCGGCACGCCGCCGCTCAAGGTCTCGATGAGTTCGGCAGTGAAGGCGGTGAAGGTCTCCCCAGGTGGAGAGAGAGCTACGGCCGTTTCCCTTGCTGCGGCCATGACGTAGGTGCCGTCTACTTCCGCGAGGTCGATGACCGACTCGGACTGGACACCGAACGCCCGTGCGCCGTAGCAGCAGTCCAGGATGACGATTCGGCGAGCCGCTCCGGTCGACTCGATGGGGCGCCTGATCCAGTCGTAGGGGACAGCCGTGTCGTAGACGGAAGCATTGTCGCTTTGCGGGACGGCCAGGTGCAGGTCACCCTTGTCGTCGAGTAGACCGTGCCCCGCGTAGTAGATGAGCAGCGTGTCGGTCGCCTCGCGCGCCGCCTTTTGCACCGCCTTCGACACCTCGACGGTGGTGGCCGGGTCGACCAGGGCGACGCAGTTCTCCGTGTTGAAGGGTGCGTCGGGCCCGCACAGCAGCGCCCGCAGCGCGGGCACGTTGGCTTGTACGGCGGGCAGATCGTCTAAGTGGAAGTATCTGCTGGCACCGATGAGCACCGCCTGTGAACGTTCCGGGCAGGGGAGGTGGTCCACGGCTCGGCCGCGCCTATTCGAGCCCGAGCCGTTCGAGGAGGGCGCGTGCTTCCTCTAGCGAGCCGGTATTGATCTCGACGGCTGTTCCGTCGGGTCGGCGAACCGTCAGGATGGACTGTTGCGGTCGTGTGGCGCGCCAGCTAATGAGGCTCAGAGCCAATGACGCGGCGTTGAAGGCTGAACCGAGCACAAGTGAGAGGACGTCGATCACCGACCCCTGGGCGCCTGGTACGGGTGGGCCCACCGCCTCTAACTGCGGAGCCGCGAGGCGCATCGTCTGCCGGTCCGATTTAAGCCAACCGTGCAGCGATCTCAACTCGGCTTCATTCTCACGGTCATTCGCGCCTTCAACACTGACCTGAACCTGCATGATCACTCCTTTTCTGCCCCAGTGTTCATGGTCCACAGACGTCGGCGCTGACGTGATGGTTCCCGGCGTAGGGCTTCGGCGTATTCGCTCCGTCTGCAAAGTCGACCCACCACGGCTCTGGCCCTCGTCGGCTCCGGAGATCCGCAGCGGCCTCTACCCTTCTCCCACGCGCACGCGTTGCTCGCACAGTGTGTCCGGCGTCCTCGCCAGTGAAACACCTACGGGCTCTCAGAGGGTCTCCAGCAGACGGCCGACTTTCCGCTAGGTCGTCGTTGAGCAAGGCCAGCCGCCCGAAGTGGCTCTGATACCCGGGCTTGAGGGCAAGCCTCTGTCAGCGACTCAAGGCCGTCGATCAACTTCTCGCACCGACGTCGGGACGGCTCGCCCTTGGAGGTACGAGGTCTCTGTTTGCCTTTTGGTGGCCAACCAGGCGCGCAGCCGCCAAACTTGCTGCACACGCTGGCGAGAGGGCACGGAGTGGGCGAAGAGAAAACGGTGGACGTCACGCTTCCCAACGGGAAGTCGATGATGGCCAGGGTCCAGCAACTGGACGCGACCCTTCCAGGAGGGCCACAGGATGTCGGGCTTGACCGGCTGCTGTCCTTCGACGTTGTTGGCGAGGCGTTGCAGGGCGTGGGCACGGTGATCGTCGATAGTCTGGCGAGGATCAAGCCCTCCAAGGCCACGGTCGAGTTCGGTCTTGAGCTGGGGGTGAAGGGGGGCAGCCTGGTGAGTGTCTTCGTGGACAGCGGGAGCAAGGCATCTTTGAAGGTCACGCTGGAGTGGGAAAGTGGCGCCAGGAATGCCGGGGATCAGACGACTTCTGGCTGACTGCCTGGTCCGGATCAGCGGTTCCGGGGTGGCGGGCGGCACCGGTTTCTTTGTGGCTCCTGGCACGGTGTTGACCTGTGCCCACGTCGTGAGCGGCGCGGAAGCCGGGCAACCGCTGAGAGCAGAGTGGCAAGGAGGCGGAGCGCAAGCCCGGCTCATTGCCGTACATCCAGCTCCCAGTGGTCGGTCTGCCCCCGGCCCCTACCCCTATCCGGACTTGGCCGTTCTGGAAGTCGAGCGCAGCGGTCACCCTTGCGTGCGGCTCGATTTCGACGAACCGCGCTGGGAGGACCGTGTGCACGGGTGTGGATACACCCGTACCTGGTCTCGGGATGACGCGCAAGTGGAACCGGTCACCTTCACCTACGAAGGCATCCATGAGGTGGGCGGCGGCCTGCTCAAGCTCGCGGGTGGTCAGGCGGTTCCGGGCATGAGTGGGGGCCCACTGCTCAATCTGCGCACCATGGGTGTGTGCGGAGTGCTCAAGACGACGCGTGACCCCGCCCTGCCGACCGGTGGTTGGGGAGTGCCCGTTGGACTGCTGCGTGAGCTCCACCCGGAAGTGGTGGCCGCGCACGACGCCTTCCACCGTGGGGACCGTCGCTGGCGGGAAGCCGCAGACGGGGTGTCCCCGCTGCTCGCCGGGCTGACGGCGTTCAGCGCCAGTTACGCCGGCCGGATCGAGAACTTCCTGGTGGAGTATCTGGGCCGGGACGGCGCCCCCGTGCCTTTCGGCGGCCGGGACCCGCAGATGAACATGCTCACCGCATGGCTAACTGATTCGCAGGCGGCGCCCTACGCACTGGTTGCGGCAGAGGCTGGCCGCGGCAAGTCGGCGCTGCTGGTGCGCTGGGCCCAGGAGGTGATGCGCCAGGAACGGGCGCACGTGGTTATCGTCCCGGTGAGTATCCGCTTCAACACGGCCCAAGCAGGCGTGGTGTTTCCGGCGTTGGCGACCAGGCTGGGCGAGGTGTACGGAGAGCCGCCCGGCGCCACAGATATGTCGGCTGAGCAGTGGAAGGAGACCTGCCTCGGCTACCTACGACGCCCGTCTCCCGACGAGCGTCCCCTGCTGGTCGTAATGGATGGCCTTGACGAGGCGACCGATTGGCAGCCGGGTCCCGACCTCTTTCCCGCTGTTCCCGGGCGAGGCGTACGGGTGCTGGCGTCGGCCCGCCATCTGGCCGGTGATACGGACGATAGGGGCTGGCTGACCCGCCTGAACTGGGACTCCCTGGCCGTCAACCTGCCCCTGCCTCCCATGGACCGGGACGGCGTCCGCCAGGTACTGCACGCTATGGGCGACCCCCTCGCCGACCTGGCGACCAAGGTGGACGTCGTCAGCGAGCTTTACCGCCTTAGCGAGGGCGACCCTCTGCTCGTCCGGCTCTACGTCGAGGCGCTGTTGCCCTACGGCGAGCGTGCCGCGGCAATCAACGCGGCCGAACTACCGTCGATCAGCACGGGGCTGGAGGGGTACTTCAGCCGCTGGTGGGATGAGCAGGAACGGCAGTGGCGGGACCGGAACCGGAACCCGACCGCCGAACGGCAGGATCTCGAGGACTTCTTGAATGTCCTGGCATGCGCGCTCGGCCCGCTCGGCCACGACGACCTAGCGGGCATCATGCCCAGGCCGTTGTCGTGGCTGAGGCTGCGCGCCCTGACTACGGAGGTGGGACGCTTCGTCATCGGCGACGGCAGGGACACGGGCTTCGTATACTCCCACCCCCGACTCGGCATGTACTTCCGGGAGTTGATGGGACAGGCCGAACGAGATGTTTGGGACGAACGTTTTATCGCTCACGGTAGGCGCGCGTTGACGCAGGCCCGGGAGGGAACGACCGCCGTCCCGCCGTACGCTGTCCGTTTTCACGGTGCGCACCTTGAACGAGCACAGGGTCCCGACGAAGACCTCTACGCACTCGTTGACGGCGGCTGGTTGCGCGCCTGCCAGGCGTTGGAGGGCGGCGACAGCACATTCTTGAACGACAGTGAGCGGGCCTGGCGGCGCGCTGAAGCACGGTGTGACGAGCGGGCGTTTGAGGTGCGCTTCCTCAGCGCCCTCGCCCGTGCGAGCGTCGCAGCTCAAAGCGACGCAATTCCCGTGGCCCTGTTGGACTCTGCTGCGCGGGCGGGCATTCTTCCGCCTGCGCAGGCGCTGGCGCTGTGCCGCCGAATGACCTATGAGCATCGGCGCTCCGCTGCGGTGGTGCGGCTGGCTGCAGTCGTCGGCCCCGAGTGGCTCGACGAGTGCGTAGCTATCGCAGCCACCGTGCGAGCCACTGCCCGCCGCTCTGCCACTCTGGCAGGGCTGAGCCCCCACCTGCAAGAGCAGTCAGCCCGGCGTGCCGTGACCGTCGCGCGGTCGTTGGAGGCTCCTTGCCCGCGGGCGATCGCTCTGGCGGCCCTGAGCGTCCGTTTGCCGCCGGACGAACGGCTGGCCCTGGCACATGAGGCCCTTGACTCGTGCGCCGCCGACGAGGACGGCGTGCGGCGCGGTCGTGCGTTGGTGCTGATGGCCAGCCATCTGCCAGAGAACCTGCTGCCACGGGCGGTTCGGCTGGCGCGACGGACTCCGGATCCCCTGATCGCGATCCGGTCTCTCTGCGCCCTCGCCCGTCACCTTCCGAAGGCAGAGGCACGGGCGGCGGTCGAGGAAGCGCGCGGCCGACAGGGGGAAGTAGCGAGCGTCAGTCACACCGTGCGGGCACGGTTCGCTCTGGCGGAGTTCGCTGCTGCGGAGGAGCGTGACGAACTGGTGTCGATGCTCGTACACGTGACTCCGCAGGTCCGGCACCGGCTACTCATTGATGCCCAGACTTGGCTTGAGAGGTCCGGCGCGCCCCTGCCGCCTGCTGTTTACGACGATTTGCGGAACACACCGCCGACGGACTCGGAAGAGCTCGTAGCCGCTCTTCCCGGACCGGTCCGACGGCGCTTGTGTGGCGAGCTGGAGAGGCCGGGAGGCGACGCCCGGATTGAGTCATTGCTGTTCCATGCCTACTTGCTTGCTGCGGAAGGGCACGGTGACACCTCGGACGCCGTCCTGCGACTCCTGCGACGCGCACGCAACCTTGACCGGCCTGCCAGGGCCGCAGCCCTTGCCGCCCTGGCCGCCTGCCATCGCGGCGAGGCTGCCGACGTCTTGCTGCGCGAGGCGCTGGATTGCGCCCAGTTGATCGACGATGCACGCGCCAGGGTCGAGTTGCTGAGCGACGTGGTCACAAACGCCTCAGAGCAGATCCTGGCGGATCTCGAGTGCGATCTCGTGTTCCATCCGGGTCGGCTCAGCGACGGCGAAGTACTGTCCTTTCTGGGCGGAAATGTACCCCTAGCGGATGCGGCGGTTGAGGGCGCAAAGGCGCGGGTGGCACGCATTGCGGATGATGACATCAGACTGCAGGCCCTCATGATTTGCGTTCCGCGGGCGCCGGAGCGGCACCGTGGCGAGCTGGGACGGTACGCGCTGACGGAGGCACTCGCCCAGCAGAACGCCAAGGTCCGTGCCGCCGCCCTGCAACGACTGGCACAGCTCTCGCTCCCGCTCGAATTGCGGCAACAGGTTGACATCGAGCAGCGCAGAACCCTGGAGCGGATCACGCGCGTCGAGTACCGACTGGCCGTGCTTGGCGGAGACGGCGTATTGGCCGGCATGCTGGCAACAGCCGTAGACAAAGAGCGCGTGATCCGCGAGTGCGTCGTTCCGTTGTTGATCGCCATCGTCGAGGATCCGCTATTCAGCGGCCGGCCAGCTGCGGTGGAGGGATTGCTCGGTAGCCTTCCGCACCGCCTTTCTGAGGACCTTGCCGCGCTGTTGTGGAACATCGCGGACCAAGCCCAACCGTGGCTTCGGCCCTGGTTGCTGGCCCGCCTGGTGTCCCGATTCCCAGCAGGGCGGGTTGTGGACGCGGTGAACCAGGTGCGGGGACTTGAGATCGACCCTCCCGAGGACGCGAATCGATTTCAGCACGTCTTGGCCGAGGAAGTGGCCAAAGTGTTCCCCCTGCTGGCGCTGCAGGCACAGGCTTTGTTGCTGGACGACGCACTCGGTCGCAACCCCACCCTGGCCAGGATCCGGGCACTGATGCCCGTGGTTGGAGCTGACCAGGTCGAGGACGTCCTGCGCCACGCACAGGAGTTGCCCTTCCCTGCCCGCGTTGCCGCCGCTCCGGCGGTGCGCCAGCATGTCGACAACGAGCGCTTTAAGTCCTTCTTGAAGCCGTTGACGGACACCGCCCTGGCGGGCGGCCCGGGGGTGGGGCCAGCCCCACTCATCGACCTGGCTCGGCTCGTGAACGACGACGATCGTGATCACCTGCTCGACGCGGCCGCAGTGGCGCTCGCGCACCGAAAGCCGTCAGAGCGGCGCAAGGTTCTGGAGCGGCTGTCGACCCGGGATCGGGGCAGGATCGTGCGCTTGCTGCTTCAGCGGACGGCTTTGGAGCCGGAGGAGTTGACACCGCTCATCATGGATCTGCCCACGGAACTCCTTGGAGCCGCAGAGCAGATGGTCCTCAGCATCGAGTCCCCCCAGCACCGGCTCACCGCACTCGGGTCGCTGATCACAGCGGCCGGGCGGCCCACGCCCGAGCGGCTGTGGACGGAGGTGCTGCGAGCGGTGCGAGCGGATCTTGCGCTGCGGGATGCGACCGACGGATTGCTCGGCCTGCTCCGGCGCAACCTGCCGGATGTGGACGACCTCAGAGTTTCCCAGCTCCGCACCTTGGTGGAAGCGGCGGATGATCCCGAAACACGGATCACCTTGCTGTGCGCCCTCGCCCGTCATGCCCGCGCCCCGCTGCGCGGTGCCCTCCTCGCCTCCGCCCTAGACGCGGCAGAGACGATCGTGCAGGACCCACACCGTGCGGCCGCCCTTGTGCCCATCGCACAGAGTGCCGTGGGGTGGCCCGACGCAGTGGTAGGGACGCTGGATGCAATCGTCGGAATCCGTCCACCGGACGGGCGTCAGCGGGTTCTGCGGGCGCACGTGCCGGCCCTGCGAGATGGGATCGCGTCTGGCACCGTAGATGTGACGGTCCTGGACCGGGCCCTTCGGGAGCTGTCCCGGATGCCCCGGCCGCTCGTCGTTAGGGACATGGCACTGTTGGCAACCGCGGGGTCTGCGCTCCTTACGGACAACGGCGGCGTACCCCGGGCGTTCCTAAAGGCGATGCATACCGTTGGCGGTTGGTGGAACTGAACCTCACAGTCTGCAAGGGCTCGTCTCAAGGTAGCCGTTGGACCTCTCGATCAAGCCCCTTCGCTTCTGGATCACGAGGCCAGCAGAGGAAGATCCTGACTGTGAGGAGTCTGACGAAGGCGGCGAAGTCGCCTGTGACGACCTTGGGCTGGGTGCGTGCGCCCGAGGCGTCGATGTGAGTGTTCCTGCCCTGCATCTGGCCGCCGGACGAGCGGACCTGCGCGCCTGACCGGTCCACACGGTGGGAGGTCGGAATTGCCTATGATGCCAGCGGACAGGAGATCGCCGCGGAGTGTCGGCTGCTATCGGAGGAGGGATTGGAGGTCGCAGCTACGCCAGGCCCCGAGAACTCGACACTACCTCGACGTGGGGATCTGCGCCTGGATGATCATACCCACCGAATCCTGGTTTCTGGCTTGTGCGGGACAGTTGAGTGCGAGCGGCACCTCGACCCAAACCAGCGGGAGCCAGCCCTTCCGTGAGCTAGTTGGTGTGGGTGGTGCTTGCCGCTTGGAGGAGGGGGTCACAGAAAGCGCAAGTTCATCCAGGATGGCAAAGCACCAGCACCCCGAATGCGATCAGTTCCCGTGGCGATGTAGAGATCTCGCAGATCGTGCAGTTGGGTCAACGGTGCAATGTCGATGTCGCCTTCCGCAGTCATGTCTCCCGTGAATTCGCATGATAGCAACCGGGGAAATGCTTCGGACAGTCGATTGACCGCCGCTTGGACTACTCGTTCCCCGCCGCCACCGCTGAGAGACAGGCTGGTGACGTTCGACAGAACCGCGGTTTGCGGAAGGGTCTCGAGTGACGTGGCGCTCGCGCTGAGGCCAGTTAGCGCTGGTAGGCCGCAGATCTCCTGCCAGTCATCGGCTGAAGCCGGGCTGGACGCTTTATTGAGTCCGAGATCCGTGAGTTGGGAAAAGCCGCTGAGCCCTTGGAGTCCGCGCAGCGGCCTCGCCCCGTCCGACACACGCAGGCTGTATAGCGGAGCGCGGCTCGGAAGATATTCCGGGGACCAGCCCAGGCTGGACGGGCCGCTGATCACCAGTGATTCCAGGACCGGCAATTGGGATACCGGGCGCAAGTTGATATCGGAACCGGTGGTGGTGATGTTCAGGTGCTGAATGGGGAGTCCGCTGATGGCGGAAAGATCCTTGAGATTCGGGCAATCATCGATAACGAGTGATGTCAATGTCATTTGCTCGACGAGGAATCCCAAGTCGGATGTCTCGGTGTTCGACAGTGTGAGTTGCGCGAACGTGTTCTGGGAAGCATACGAGACTAGCGCTCCCAGGGACACACCTCCCCTGATATCCAGAATCTCTGGCTGAAGTTCCAGGCGCCTCAGGTGATGCAGTTGTTCGTCGGACTGGATGGTGTAAGTGAGGGCGCTCGCGTCGAGGTGCGCGATGACCTCCTCGGCGTACCGAGCGCTGTTGAAGCGCGGCCAGGCCCACAGAAGCTGGGCACGGACCGGAAGAAAGGGATGACGGACGAACTGGGACAGAAAAGCGATGGCAGCCTCAGACTTGACGTTGGAAGCTGCGATGGTCACGTGATAGGCAGCCACTCCGTCATCGAGTTCCTCTGGGCCCGGGAGGAGACGGAGGACCAAGGGCCCGACTTCCGCTAGGGCGTGTGCCTCTTCCTCGTTTCCCGGGGGAATCAGGGTGGCGGTGCGTTGCTCGACTTCCTCGCGTACGGAAGGTTCGAGGGACGTCGCGTATTCCAGGCAGGCCGTGGCGAGCAGGTAGACGCGGGCCTGGACGCGCTTGTCGGAGATGCGGTCCCCCACGGCCACGAGTTCCTGGAAGATCGAGACACGTTCCCGGGGGCGGGCAAGAGCGACCGCCATACGGATGACGTCCTCCCACTGGTCGTCCGCTGCATGCCCGACAAGGAGTCCGAAGTCGGCTTCCTCGACGGCGGCTCGAGCGCCGAGGAAGTCCTGGAAGGTGCGGTGGATGAAGTCGACTGTATCGGGAGCGGGTTCACGGAGGAGGCCGCTCCGCTGGAGGAAGTGTTCGAAGACGGTTGGCGCATCACCCAAGGCAGCCACCTCGGGGACCGAAGGGAGAGCCCGAGCGATGATGCCCTCCGCGCGGGAACGGTCCATCTCGGTACGGCCGTTCTTGATCAGCCAGTAGGCGAGCCGTTGGAGCAGATCGAGCTGGGGCTCCTCGCGGAGCCCGGGGCTCACCATGTCCCGTTCCCGGTCGCGTCGGCTGAGCAGCATCGAGAGCGCGGCCTCGTAGAGGTCCTTACGGCCATGGGGGAGATAACCTCGCCGGTCGCGATGGAGGGCGCAGATGAGCCCGCACATCAAAGGGTTGGTGGCCAGGCGGCCGAGGTCGGACTCGGTTCGGACTGCGGCGAGGAGCTGACGCTCGTACTCGTCGAGGTCGGCAGCGTCGTCGGCATCGATTCGTGCGGCAGCGTGCCACTGAGTGATGAAGGTGGCGATGTCCGGGGGCTTCATAGGAGACAGCGTCAGCTCGGTGAAGTCGTCTTCGGTGAGCCAGTCCTGGCCCACGGCCGATGGGCGGGAGGTAACCAGCCATCGGTTGTCACGGTCGTATGTTTCGATCAACTCCAGCAGCCACCTCCGGGTCCGCTCGCGCTCGTGGTCGGGAATCTCGTCGATGCCGTCGATGAGGATCAGGCCGCGCCCGGCGCCGAGGACCCGGTTCTCCCAGCCGTCAGGCTGAGTGCCGGTGAGCGGGCAGCCAATGGCAGAGAGAAAGTCCTTGGGGGCCGGGAGGCGCTCGCCATGGCGCGTGAGTGTGCGCAGCGGTAGAACGAAGGGGATGCGGTCGTAGAGGTACTCGATGCGATCGGGGAGGTCCTGGCCAGCAGCGGCGACAGCCAGCCACTGGACGAGTGTGGTCTTGCCCGAGCCGGCTTCGCCGCGTAGTAGGACTCGGTGGTTGGCTGCCAGGGTTTGGTCCGCGGGCTGGGCTGCGAGCGGATCGCGGATCAATCGAGCGGCGTCGTAGGTGCGCCACACCTTGGCGGCATGCATTTCGTCACCCTGGTGGGGCCTGGCCTGTTCCTCGAACGGGAGGAGGCTGTCCAGGTTTTCAGGAGATTCCTCGGCTCCGGGCTGACGGAGATCGTCCAATGTGCCTTGCGTCGACAGCGCAGCGTAGAAGGAGTGACGGTGCGACGGGGTGAGAGTCGAGAGATCCTCATCGTGTAGAAGGCCGGCGCGGAACATTGTCCGGAGCCCTTGCCAGTGCCCCGACAACGGTGAAGCCTCTAGATTCAGATACGCCACGTTCAGCGGCCACCGTCTCGGGGAATTGTTGAGATCGATCCCATAGATCGTGAGCTTTCCGTGTTTCTTGGACACGTGCTCCAGGTATGCCTGCTCGAATGCGGCGTCCTCGCCACCGGCCAGCGGATTGCGGCGGATCAACTCGTCGACCTTCGCGATGAGCTCGTCGACCGCTCGGGCCTGTACGACCAGGGTGCGGGCGACGAAGGTCGAGCGTTGCGTGAAGAAGTTGAGGATGTGGAGGCATGCGGTTTCGAGTAGGCCCTCGTAGAAGTACGTGGCGTCGGCTGTGAGGTGACGCTCGGGACTGCCGCTCGCGCGACGCAGTTCGCGGGCCAATGCCGAGTGGCCAAGGCGTACGGCTTCGAGGTCGGTGAGGGTCAGGTCACCGAGTGCGTGGAGGGTGCTGGCGAGGGCATCGGTGACGGCTTGCTGCTCGTCATTGAGGAAAGGGCGTTCACCGGAGCGCAGGGCTTGTCCCACCAGCTTGGCGGCGAGATCGCGCACGTCGGACTCGGTCAGGGTGCGCTTCTCGCCCTTGAAGGATACGTAGCTGGAGATGCGGATCGGCTTGTCGACAAGGCCGGCCCCGGGACCTCCGGTGATGAAGAGTTTTTTGACGAGAGGTCCAATTACGGCCGAGGCGAGTCGGGTGCCGATGGCTGTGGGTTCCACGCTTACCCCCGTAGACGTACCGATGCCCTCGGATCCTAAAGCGCCCGGGGCCCCGATCTGCCCAACTGCTTGAAGACGGCGGGCTGTCGTGGGCGCTGGTCAGCGGATGGCGCGGATCATCACGGTGAGTACCGGCGAGGCCGGTGACGGCTGGCTCTGTCCGATGTCCTCGTACCCCCACGACTCGTAGAGCGCGTGGACCTTTCCGTCGCCGGCGGCCGGGTTGACCATGAGCGTGATGTACGGCTCGTCGCGTGTGGCGAGGAGGGCGTCGTGGATGCGGCGGGCGGTGCCGGTCTTCCGCCAGTTCGGGCGGACGCCGATCTCCTTCAGGGCCACGGCCGGGCGCTCGGTGTACTTGTTCCCCGGCGCCGGGCTGGTGCGCTGCCAGTAGCGGTCGCCGTGCTCGATGGTGTTGCCGTAGGCGTAGCCGACCGGATGCCCGTCTGCGTATGCGAGGACGGCTGTGAACCCCGGCTCGGTGTTGTGTCGGTCCAGGCGCTCGCCGAAGGCGGTGACCGCGTAGTTCGGCAGGTGGAGGAGTGGGGCGCGCACGTCGGCGTACACGTCGAGGAGGTCGCCGCGGGCAGTGTCGAGCGTGGTGAAGGTACGCAGGTCGATGGCGGGTGCCGTGGTCATGCGGCCATCCTCCAGGCGGCGGCGTGCTCGGTCCAGGTCTGGGCGCTGGGGCTGCCCGGCGCGGTGGCACGCAGCGCGGCCCCGAACTCCTGCAGCATGCGCGTCACCCGGGCGTGCTGGGTAGCGGCGTCGGCGGGGACCTTCATCGCGGTGGCCGTGGCGGCTTCGGGGGCGCCCTGTGCGAGCTGGGCGTGTGCGAGCCGGGTCGTGGTGATGGCCCGGGACCTGAGCATGTGGGGTCGGAGGGCGTACAGGCAGCGGTGGGCGTGGTACTCGGCTGTCGAGTAGTCGCCGAGCTCCATGTGCGCTGACAGGGCCAGGGAGTCCAGCTCAGCCTGGTCGTAGAAGGCGAGCATCCATACCGGCCGGTAGTCGGCGGGGTCAGCGCGCAGCATCGCGTCCTGCGCCTGCTCGAACGCCCGGCGGGTGCCGGTACGGTCCTGTGCCGCGCCGTGGATCGCCCCTTGGCGGGCCAGGCCGAGGGACGCGAACAGGGGGTCCCTGCGTGTGAGGTGCAGGTTGCGGGCGACGTCGTTGGCGGCGAACGCGTCGGCGGGGCGGCCCATGTGGCGGTACATAGTGCCCGCGTGGCTCCAGATGCGGAACTTGATCTCCTGGTCGCCGGACATCTCGGCGAGCGCCTGCGCCTCACGCATGTGCGCCTTGGCGATGTCGTAGCGCCGGCCGTCGATGGCGGCCCACATCGCCGAGGAGCGGAACGCTGCTGCGGAGGCGTAGAGGCTGCTCCGTACGCGCTGGCTGGCGCTGCCGGCGTTCTGGAGGTTCAGGGCCTCGTCGGCGAGCGCGGCGGCCCGTTGCTCGATGCCGAGTTGGCCGCCGTGGCGGTGATCGCTGGCGATGATCTCGGCGAAGCGCTTCTGTAGACGGTCGACGTCGCTCATGCCGATCCGGCGCGTTGCGGTGCCGGGCGCGGCTGCTGCGGCGGCAGCCGCCGCGATCCCGCCGACGAGGGTACGGCGCTTCATGTCGGGATCCTCCTGCTGCGGTGGGGCCGGGGTGGACGGAGTCCGTCCCCGTGGCACGAACCCTAGAGCGATGGCGGGCAGACCGCTGATGTCCGCAAGTGCCTTGCGGGTAGCCGATTTGGGCCATGTGACCCGGCCTGCTTTCCAGTCCCGGACCGATGAGCCGTCGAGACCGCCATGCCGCCCGGTCAACTGCTCTAAAGCCCTGTTCACAGCATCAGCAAGGCTGTTGGAGCTGTAGCCGTGTTCGGCCATCCACGCCTCAAGAACGGTGTTGCGCGTGGTGTCCATACCCGCACGGTAGCTCTCCCGCCCCCTCACCGGCCAGGTAAATGGGAGGTCAAATCGCCCTAGGGCCTTCCGTGGGACAGACAGTTGATCGCCCTAATCGCCCTGTCCCGAAAGGGAGTTGTCTTGTTGTCGGTCGCTCGCCACGCCCCACCGTGCGGACGGCTGTTGACGGCCCAGCCCGCCCCTGAGGTTCCCCCGCAGGGGTGGGCCGGGCGCCGAGACAACCCGAAGGCTCCCCCGAATGACGAGTCTCACTACGCAAGTTCACGTCGCCTCTGTCGGGCACCCCGCCTATAGCCAGACCTTCCCCTGCGAGCCGTCCACGGCCGAGATCGGCCGCCGGCTCCTCCGGGACGTCCTCGGCATATGGCGCCTCGACAGCCTTGCCGACCACGCCGAGCTGATCATCACGGAGCTGATCGCGAACGCGGCCAGGCACACCCGTGCCAGGAGATCCGCCTGTTGGTCGAGCGGCCGAGCGCGACTCGGCTACGTGTCGGGGTGTTGGACCGGGCGCCGGCGTGCTTGCCGGCGCTCAGCCAGGCCGATGCCGATGACGAGTCGGGCCGCGGGCTGCTCCTCATCGACGCAGTCGCCGACCGCTGGGGATACGACCTGCACGGCTCGGACAGGCGGCCGTGGGGCAAAGAAGTTTGGGCCGAACTCCGTATCACGGACGGCGCGTGAAGACCCCGGCCGCAGCGAGCCCGCCGCCGCTCCCGCACGTCGCCCTTCTCCGCTCCGTCGGCAGACGGCCATGGATCGCGCCCTGTGCGCCCGCTCGCTGGGAGCAGGCGGCCGGTTGCAGTGGGATGGGCAACACACCCCCTTCTACGCGCGCGAGCCGCGCCTCGACCGCCTCAAGGCTCAGGCACTCGGCTCCTTCACGGGGCGGCGACAGGCGTCTGCTTGATCAGATTTCCGCCACACGACTTCCCGGTACGAGGCAGGCAGCCCGCGAGGAATTCCTATGCGGGTCACGTCCTCTCGTGCCGGGTGGGCCAGGAACCGTCCGGGGAGCAGGCCGTCCGGCAGCGCTCCGCGCGATGGGGCCTGGTGAGCACCACAGAGTCCAGCAACACGCCAACGAATAAAAGGAGTTGGAGCATGACCCGTAACCGCGTAGTTCCCAGCCGTACCGAAGTGCACCCGCAGACCCCGGGAACATCGGACGGCTTCGATCTGGACGTTTCTCTCGTCGAGATCGCCGACCCGGCGGGCCTGGTCAATCTGACCGACGACGGCTGCGGCTCCACCTGTGGAGCCTGCACCACCAACGTCGCCTGACCGGACCTCAGGTCACTCCGGGCTGGTGCCGCCGCGCCCCGGCGTGGCGGCACCAGCCGCCCATCCCCACGCCCCACGGAGGTAGTTGGTGATTGCTCTGCCCGCAGCGTTCCGAACCGGCACAACAGCTCTCTTGCGCGCCGTAGCCCGGCCGTCGCTGCCGGTTCCTCCGTGCCCTGACCTCGATGACCGCTCGCCCAGCAGCTTGGCGGCCTGTGTTACGTGGCTGCGGGCGGTCTGGGCGAACCAGGATGTCGCCGAGGCACTGCAACACTCCAGCCCGGTCCTGGCCGCGCAATTACAGGCGCTGTGCAAGGCCGAGCGGCCTCCTGTGCGGGACATACGGCGCGCGGCGCGGTCCGTAGCCCGTTATCTGCTGCGGGCCGAGCACCGGGCTACGCCTTTCGGCCTGTTCGCCGGCGTGACCACCGCAGGGTTCGGTCCGCAGGCGGGTTCGGGATGGGGCGCAGAGCATGTGGCCGTCGGCCGCGCCGGGGCTGAGTGGCTGGCCGCCGTGCTCGACCGGCTGGAGTCCTGCCCGGACCTCCTCGAACGGCTGCCCGTCGTCGTCAACAACACCGTGACCAGCCGGGGAGACCGGCTCATCGTGCCGTTCCAGCCCGACGTCCAGGACGACCGGACTCGCGCGGTCGAGACGTCCCTGGCCCTGACCGCACCGGTGCGCGCGGTCCTCGCCGT
The DNA here is from genome assembly GCF_042721055.1 of Streptomyces sp. NPDC058470. Classification (NCBI taxonomy): domain Bacteria; kingdom Bacillati; phylum Actinomycetota; class Actinomycetes; order Kitasatosporales; family Streptomycetaceae; genus Streptomyces; species Streptomyces sp. NPDC058470. The sequence continues at coordinate 179,664 of NZ_JBHXMF010000002.1, read as the reverse complement.
GGCCCGGGCGCCGATCCAGGTCGGAATGCTCGTGGACAAGCTCCGGGCGGAGTTCCCCGAGGCAGGGGCGGAGAGGGCGCGTCATCTGCTGGCGGAGCTGATCCGGAGGCGGGTGCTGATCACGAGCTTGCACGCGCCGAGCACCGAGACCGACGCCCTCGGCTATCTGCTCGGCCAACTCGACGCGATCGATGCCGGAACCCTCGCTCCGGTCACAGAGACGGTGCGCGAGCTTCGCGCGGTCTGGGCGGCCCTGGGGGAGTGCGCCACGCGCGGTGGCCGGGACAGCGTCGCAGCACGGATGCGGGCCCTCGTGCCCGGCCTGCGCAGACACCCCCTCGCGCTCGACCTGCGCCTGGACGCGCAGATTGTTCTGCCGGACGAAGTGGCCCGGGAGGTCGAGTGTGCGGCGCTCATCCTGACCCGGGTGAGCACCCGCCCGTACGGGACCGCGGCGTGGGGCGAGTACCACCAGCGGTTCTATGAGCGGTACGGCATCGGCACGATGGTGCCGCTCCAGGAGGTCGTGGCGTACAGCGGCACCGGATATCCCGACGGCTACCCGGGCAGTGCGGCCGGCGCGCGTCGGCCTCGCCTCTCCGCCCGGGACGACGTCCTCGTACGACTGGCGCAGGCCGCCGTACTCGACGGCCGCGACGAGGTGCTACTCACCGACGACTTGGTTGCGGCCCTGGACGTGGGGCCGGACGAGCCTCGGGTCCCACCGCACTTGGAGGTGGGTGTGAGGGTGCACGCGGCCAGCCTGGCAGAGTTGCAGAGCGGGCGATTCCGGCTGGAGGTCGTAAGCGTGTCCCGAGGCGTCGGCGTCTCCACGGGCCGGTTCCTCAGTGTGCTGACCCCCGTCGGCTGTGAGGCCCTGACCACAGAACTCGCCGACCTCCCGACTGCGGACAGCGACACCGTTCCCGCGCAGCTCTCGTTCCCGCCCCTGCTCCCTGGGAGCGCCCACGTCACCCGCGCCCTGCAGGTCCTGCCCACTGTGATCAGCCTCCAGGAACACCGCGCTTCGAAGGACGGCGTCCTCACTCCGGAGGACTTGGCGGTCGGGTGCGACGGCCGCCGCATGTATCTGGCCGCCCCCGACCGCGGCCACCGTGTCGAGGCCGTCGGGGTGCACGCGTTGAACCTGCTCACCCACACTCCGCCGCTGGTGCGATTCCTGACCGAGCTGTCCCGCGCCCAGTGCGCGCAGGTCACCGTGTTCGACTGGGGCGCCGCCTCGGCGATGCTGTTTCTTCCACGCCTGCGGTACGGGCGCACGGTGTTGGCCCCGGCAAGCTGGCGGCTGGATGCGTTCGAGCTGCCCGGCCGCGCCCGTCCTCGGGCCGAGTGGGACGCCGCGCTCACCGACTGGCGGGCCCGGCGGCGGCTGCCTCGCCGCGTCCACCTCGTGGAGGACGACCGACGCCTCTTCCTCGACCTCGACGAGGCCGGCCACCGGACGCTGCTGCGCCAGCACCTGGACCGTACGAGCCTGGCCGTGATCGTCGAGGCCCCGGAACCGGAGGCGTACGGCTGGTGCGACGGGCGAGCTCACGAGGTTGTAGTGCCCCTCAAGGCGACCCGGCCGCCGACGTGGCCACCCCTGCCCGCCCCAACCCAGGCCCGTATTCTCCGCCCGGCCCAGATCCAGACGCCCGCTTCCTCCCCCGTACTCCTGGCCGCTCTGTACGGAGACGCCCGCCGCCAAGACACCCTGCTTTCCCGGCACTTGCCTATCCTTCTCGAACAACTCGGCAGCCCGCCGTGGTGGTTCATCCGCTTCCGCGACCCGGACCAACACCTTCGCGTACGCATCGCACTCCCCGACCCAGACGCCTTCGCTGACACGGCCTGCACGGTGAGCGCCTGGGCTGACGAGCTGCGCGGCGTCGGCCTGCTGGCCGATCTGCGGTACTCCACCTCGTACCGCGAGATGGGCCGTTGGGGCTCCGGCGCCGCATGGGAGGCAGCCGAGGGGGTGTTCCGGGCGGATTCACGCGCTGTCCTGACTCAGCTCGCGCAGCCGCAGCGCCCCGGCCCGCGCGCGATGGTGGCGGCCCATATCGTCGCCGTCGCGTCCGCGTTCCTCGGTAGCGCCGAAGCCGGGATGAAGTGGCTGATCGACCACATTCCGCCGACAGCGCCCGAGCCCGTTCCGCGCCCGCAGTTCACCGAGGCCGTACGGCTCGCCAACCCGTCCGACGACTGGGCAGCGCTACGCCGTGTCCCAGGCGGAGACGCCATCGTGTCGGGATGGGTAGACCGGGATACGGCGCTCTCCGGGTACCGACCGCACCTGCCGGGCCCGGACACCCAGGGCATCGACGTCGACGACGTCCTGACCTCCCTGCTGCACGTCCACTTCGTGCGGCACGTCGCCGTGAACTTCCCCGAGGAAGAAGTGTGCCTCTACCTGGCGCGCGCCGCGGCTCTGGCCTGGACCGCCCGCACCGCCGGGAGGACCTCATGACCGCCCACCCTGCGCTCGGCCTGGTCGACGCCGTCGCTTTCCAGCTCGCCGACCCCTACAGGGCACCCTTCGGACCCCGGGCAACGTCCTCGGACCGGCAGCACCTCGCATACGGCCCTCCCGGTATCGCGCTCCTGCACATCGAGCGGGCCGCGAACGGCCTGGGACCGTGGCAGCGCGCCCACGACTGGCTGGCCGCCGCCTCGCGGGAGCCGTTCACCAGCGGTCCCGACAGTCATCCCTTCTACGGGGCGCCCGCCTTCGCCCATGCCCTGGCCTGCGCCGCCGACCACCTGCCCGGCTCCTACCGGCGCGCCCTGAACGCGATGGACCGGCAGATCGAGATCGACGCCGGACGCCGTCTCGACGCCGCACATCGTCGCATCGATGCCGGACGCCTGCCGGAGCTCGCCGAGTTCGACGCTATCCGGGGCCTCACCGGATACGGGGCCTATCTCCTGCGCCGTGACCCCGGCAGCTCCAAGATGCGCGCCGTCCTCGACTACTGCGTGCGCCTCACCGAACCGATCACACGCCAAGGCGAGACCCTGCCCGGCTGGTGGACGCAGACGGGCCCCTCGGGCAGCCCGGACGACGACCGATTCCCCGGCGGGCACGCCAACACCGGCATGGCACACGGCGTCGGCGGCGTGCTCGCCCTCCTGTCCCTCGCCGCCCGGAACGGCACCCTCGCCGAAGGACACCACGCAGCACTGCGCACCATCCTGGCGTGGCTGGACCGCTGGCAGCAGGAGACCAGCAGCGGACCGGCCTGGCCGTACTGGATCACCCAGGACGAGCTCCGTACCGGGCGCCTCGCCCCCTCCACGCCCCGGCGGCCCTCCTGGTGCTACGGCACCGCCGGCCTCGCCCGCGCCCAACAACTCGCCGCACTCGCCCTCGACGACACCGACCGCCAGATCGACGCAGAGAACGCGCTCGTGGCAGCCCTCACCGCTCCCGACCAGCTCAAGGCCACCACGGACAACGGCCTGTGCCACGGCTTCGCCGGTCTCGCCCACATCGCCGCCCGTACGGCCGACGACGCTCACCCCTCGACCGTGGGCCAACTCCGCGCCGCAATCCCGGCACTCCTGGCTGCGGTCCATCCGCCGGGCACCGACCCCGAACTCACTGCCACGGCGCTCATTCGGGACGAGGAACGGGGCCCTGGTCTGCTCGACGGCGCCGCCGGTACAGCCCTGGCCCTCATCGCGCTCAGCACCGCCGCACCGCCCCGGTCCGCCTGGGACGCCTGCCTGCTCATCGCCTGATCCGTCGACCGAAGGACCCCCCATGCCCTCCGACCGCTGGCAGCAGCACAACATCACCTTCGTCGACCGTGAGAGCGCCCGGCGCGTCATCGCCGAACGCATCGGCCCGGCCCTGATCACGGCTGAGGCCGACGGGCAGCTCACTGGCTGGTGGTTCATGAACAAGCAGCCCTGGCCGCTGCGTTACCTCGCTGAGCAGCCCTCACCGGTCATCGAGTCGCTGCTGAGCGATCTCGTCGGCGACGGTACGACCGTGTCATGGCTGCCGTACACCTACGAACCCGAGACCGACACGTTCGGTGGCCCGGCAGCCATGGACGCCGCCCACAAGCTGTTCCACAGCGACTCCCGTCACCTGATCACTTACCGGCCGAGCCCGGAGCACCTGGGACGCCGGGAGACCGCCACCCTCCTCGCGAGCGCCATGATGCGTGGTGCCGGACTCGACTGGTTCGAACAGGGCGACGTGTGGGCGAAGGCCGCCTCCCTCCGGCCGTCCACCTCCCCACTGCCACCCGAACGAGCCGCCGAACTTACCTCGGCCATGCGGAAGTTGATGACCGCCGATGCCCACGGCCTCTGCCGTCCGGACGGCCCGCTCCACACGCACGACGAATGGGTGACCGCCTTCGAACGGGCGGGAGCCACGCTCGCTGACCTCGCCAACCGCGGCGCTCTCACCCGCGGTCTGCGCGCCGTCATTGCCCATCACGTGATCTTCCACGCCAATCGCGCCGGTCTCCTCAGGGACGACCAAAGCGCCTTGTCCAACATCGCACGAGAGGTAGTCATGGGAACGAGCGACAACACCGCATCGCCCGCCGAAACCACGGTCGGCGCCGATAGCGTCAGCGCGGTGAACACTGACACAATCGCCACCCCCACAGCGGACGCCGAGCGCCTCCGCAACGCCTTGGTCGACCAGCTTCGCGCGGAAGGGCACGCCCGTACGATCGCCGTCGAGACCGCGTTGCGCACTGTGCCCCGCCACGTGTTCGTGCCCGAAGCGTCACTCGAAGACGCCTACGCCAACGCACCGGTGCACATCAAGTACGACGCCGACGGCACGTCCATCTCCTGCGCCTCCCAGCCGGGCGTCGTCGCCCTCATGCTGGACCAGCTCGACGCCCGGCCCGGCGGGCGCGTTCTCGAACTCGGCGCCGGCACTGGCTACAACGCCGCTTTGCTGGCCCACCTGGTCGGCGAGAGCGGGCACGTGACCACTCTGGACGTCGACGACGACCTCGTGGAGGGTGCCCGCGCGCACCTCGCTGCCGCTGGGATCACCAACGTCGAGGCAGTGACCCGCGATGGGGCCCTTGGCTACGCCGAAGGAGCGCCGTACGACCGGATCATCGCCACCGTGGGTGCGCACGGCGTGCCGCACTGCTGGCTGCAGCAACTCGCCCCCGGCGGACGGCTCCTCGTTCCCCAGCGTCTCAAGGGCAGCGTCTCCCGGTCCATCGCCTACGAGCAGCGCGACGGCCGATGGGTGTCCCTCGGGAGCGAGATGAACACCTTCATGCCGCTCCGGCGCGGCATCGCCGACGACGACCGCCGAGTCGTCCCGCTCAGCGCGGATGGCACCGTCCGGCTCCAGGCCCCCGCCGGGCAGAACATCGACGCCGACGCCCTCGCTGGTGTCCTGGACCAGCCGCGCACCGAGGAGTGGACCGGCATGACGGTCCGCGCCATGGAGTCGCCGGAGTGGATGGAACTGTTCCTCACCTGCTCCCTTCCCTCCGGCCTGATCCGGATGCTGTTCCCCCAGAGCGCCAAGGGCGGTCTGCTCACCGGGGACCCCTACCCCTCCTCAACCGCAGCCGTCGACAAGGGCGCTGTCACCTACCTGGCGCGGCGCCTGTCGGAGGAGAAGACCCCCGAGGGCGGCAAGCTCTGGGAGTTCGGCGTCATCGGCCACGGCCCCGGCAGCGACGAACTGGCCGCGAAGGTCGCCGCCGCCATCCGCACCTGGGACCGCGACTACCGCAGCCGTGAGGCCACGTTCGAGATCCAGACCCTCGACGCCTCTGCCATCGAGCAGCGCCCCGGCCTCTTCGCTCTCGACACCCCACTGAACCGCATCGTCGTCGACTGGCAGTGACACCCCATACGTAGCGGACGGTGCCCGCCGACGTGCGGCCGGCGGGCACCGTCGCCTCCGCTGCTCTCACCCACGCCCCGGGGGATCCATGGACCCGCACGGACCCGTAGCCCAGCGCTTCCCGCTCGTCGCCCGATTCCGGCCCGCCTGTCTGCCCCTGCCCGATCGCGTGCGCGCGCTCGTCGACCTGGCCGACACCGCCGTGAAGAAGACCGACCAGGGGCGTGCATCGGCCGTTTACAACCAGGCCGCGCTCATCGCCTCCGATCTCGGCCTTCCCGACCTCGCACGCGAGATGTGCCACCAGCACGCCGCCGTCTACCTCCACGCCTGCCCCCTGCCCGGCATGAGCGCGATCCGGGGACTGGAACCGGTCGTCAACCTGGCCCGCCTCCGGATCCGCGCCGGCCACGCCGATGACGGACGTCAGCGACTGCTCGACCTGTACGAGGCCGTCGAGGCAGGCACGGCTGCTCGATTCGACGGTGTCGCGGTACCGGCAGACCTCACCGCGACCGACGAAGACGGCCACGAGGTCCGCGCGTGGCTGTGGCGCGTGCTCCTCGCCGACGGCACGCGCACGCTCACCACCGAGGGACGTTGGGCCGAGGCCAAAGCACACATCGAAGCTCACCGCGGCGTGGGCAAGCGGATGCTCGACGGGCGCCAAGTCGCGGTACTCGCCGCTCTCGTCGCGGGTGACACTGCAGGGGCCACTGTCCTCCTCACCGATACGATGCCCGGCGATCCGTGGGAGCAAGCCGTCACGGCATGCCTGACCGTCCTGTGCCGCCGCGACGCCGGGCATCCGGTCGACGGCCACCTCACGGACCTGGTGACGACTTACTTGGAGAGGAAGACCGAACCCGGGATGACCGTCTTCGATATCCGGCTCGGACTTACCATCCTCGACGCGATCGGTTCCGCCGAGGCGCCCGGCGCGCGCCGCATCGTCGAGGAACTGCACCGCAGGACGACGGAGGCCGAAGACGGCTACGCGGCCCGCGAGAACCTGGCGCACCCTCTGTTCGCCGCACTCGCCACGGACCGGCGAGCACAGGAGTGCCGCGCTCTGGTGCGTGGCTGCGCCCTTGGGGCGGGGATCATCCCCGCCGAGCTGCAAGAAGAACTAACGGCCGCTTTACGCTGCAGCGACAGCGTGATCCGAAGAGACCTCGCGTGCTCCTCCGTGACCGGATAACAAGCTCCTGTAGAGAGATCTTGACGGACGCGCACACCTGGAAGGGCGTCCTGCCAGAGTTCGGCGCGACTCACCTTGCAATCGGACGTTGGCGCACGGCGCGGCCTCTGACATAAAAGATCAGCCGCCCGTCGGTCGAGTACTGTCCCGGCTTGTTGCAGTCTGAAGGCTTCGGTCCCAGGAGGCAGCCACAACAGCAGCGACGGCCGTAACGATGGCGATGCCCAGAGCTGATGACGCCAATGTGAAGACGGCTCCGATCCCGGCGGCACAGACAGTGAAGGCCACCAGGCGTAGTACTTGCCGCCGCCGCGCTTGCCGTTGTTGGCGGCGCTCCAAAAGAACCTCAGAAGCGACATGGTCCGGGGCGAAATCCCGCATACGGCCGTCGGCAAGGATCTTGAGGATTCGCTCCATTTCGAGCAAGGCTCGCTTCCCCTCGTCCGGCCGATCGAGTTCGACGCCGTCGCGCAGTTCGCGGACGAAGGCCGCTGCTGATGAGTAGTGAGCTACGACCTGCGGCATGGGAGTACGGCCGTCTGGCAGAGCGCGCTGCAAGGCGTACTGCTCCAACGCAATGGCGAAGCCCTCCAATGCCTGGACAGCCGAAACCTGCGGGGCACGAAAGGAGAGCTCGCCCGGTGGCTCGCACCCGGGCACGGCAAGCGGTTTGAGCAGAGCTTCGTACGCCCCACGGGCTCTGGCTGTCACGATGTCGGTCGTCCACCGCTGCATACCTTGATTAGCCACAAGCTGCATGACCACCATCGTGAGCACGATGGGCCAAAGCAGGACGCCCACGATGAAAGCTTCTTGCCATTCATGTGACTTGCCGCTGGCTACGGCGACTGCAAGGACCACGCCCGCAGGGACAGATGTTGCGGCTGGAACGCGCAGCTTCGCGCGGAACGTCCTCTGTGATGCCTGAAATAGAACGTCGTCTCGCTGCAAGTAGTTCAGAGTGGGCGGATCTGGGAGCGTGGCGTGGTCACTCGTATCAATCTTCCGTTCAAGATCGGCACGTCGTTCTTCCGCGCGGTTGATAGCCCACTTCCACCACAAGCGCTCCAGCAGGGTCCGGTTACTGTTGCTCTGGGACGTCGCGGTCGTTACTAGCAACAAGATCGACAGTGTCCAGACGGCGACGACGAGCCCGCCGAAATCCCCCTTGGTCAACCCTCTCCCTCTCTGCGACTTCACACCCGTCCCGGGCCAACTGCCATCACAAGTCCCTATGCCCCCGAGGACTTCGTCAACGCCTCAAGCCGAACGAACATCAACTCACGAACCACCCTCAGAGCTCGTCGAGAGTTGCCGGAGTGGCTGAACGCGAGAACCAGGTGTCCGGTGGCAACGCGAAGAGGCTATCCATACCCTCGATCAGCGCCGCCGTACTCGTGGCGGCTGCAAGGCCGGGATGGCCGCTCCGGTGTGGACCTGAGCCTCGGTGTGTGGCGCGGCGACGCTGCGGGCCAATGCTGCGCGCGCTCGTGCGCTGAGTGCTGGCCTTGCGCTGAGGCGTTGGATTCGCCAGGTCAGGACCCGCGCGGGGGAGTCTGCGTCGCCCAAGGCGCGCTGGTCGGCGACCTGCTGGAGAAGCCGCTCCGGGTCGTGTCCGGCTGCTTCTGCCTCGGCGAGGGCGGTGGTGAGGGCCGTGAAGGCGGGGTCTGCGATGACCTGCTCGGCGTGGTCGGGAACGACCTGGCGTAGGCGGCGGATCTGCCGCTCCACGGCCTGCTGGGGCGGTTGGCGCTGGGCGAGGGCGGCCAGCGGCGCGGCGGCGGCGTGGCCGTAGGCGGCCTGGAGGTGGAGCAGGGTCTGGTGGGCGGCGGTGACTTGCTGGTCGTGGCGGTGGAGTTGGTGCCAGCGGGCGGCGGCGATGACGACGAGGATCGCGGCGTCGAGGAACATCGCCACGACAGCTCCGTCCATGAAAGCGGGCTCGCGGACCATGGCTCGCACGGCGCCGCGAAGAGCACGGGCGTGGTGGTGTTCGGCCCGGATGCGGGAGCGGGTGGCACGCTCGAACGCGGTGGCTGCCTCTCGGAGTTGGGGCCGAAGGGTCTGGGGTACGAGGAGAGGAAGCGCGTCGAGGGCTTCGCCGAAGGCGGCGAGATGGGCCTGGGACGCTTCGTCGTCAGCCTGGTCGAGGCGGTGAGGGATGCGTTCGGCGGTGGCCGTGGCCTGGTGCCAGGGGTTGGACCTGCGTCGGCCGGGCTGATTGGTCGGCTGCGGCTCGATGTTCTCCAGGCGTTCCTGGATCCTGGGGAAGGACAGGTCCGGGGCGAGTTCGGAGCCGGAGAACCAGACGGGCTCCTTGTCGGCAGTGGCGGTGTCCTGGCTGGCGAACTTGTAGCCGCGTACGTCGCCGGAGGGGAAGTGGACGACCTCGACGAGCACGCCGTCGGTGTGGTTGAGCAGGTGGATGAACTCCTCGGTGCTGGTGGCGGCAGCCACGGCGGCGCGGATGGTGGCACGCAGGCGTTCGCGGGCGGGCTTGTCGTGGCCGGAGCGGCGGGCCTTCTCCTGCTCGGCGCGGGTGGGGCGCTTGGCGGCGGTGCGGTCTCCGCGTACGACTTGGAAGAGGCCGTATTCCTTCTCGATGACGGCGAGTTCGCGGTCGGCGGTGAGGTAGTCGTTCCAGTGGCGGGCGGCGCTCAGGTCGGCGCGGACCTTGGTGGCGGCGATGTGGATGTGGTCGGGGGCATGGCGGACGGCCACCCAGCGGCAACCGTCCGGATCGCCTTCGGGTGCGATGCCGGTGGCGGCCACGATGCGGCGCGCGATGTCGGCCCACTCCTCGTCGCTGAGTTGGCGGTCGGTTGTGGCGGCGCGGATGGAGCAGTGCCACGTGTGCTTCTCGGGGGCACGGCCGAGCCGCCGGGCCTGCTTGACGTGCAGGTTGAGGTCAGCCACGAGGAGCTTCTTGGTGACGTCGAAGTCGTCGGTGCGGCCGGGGTCGGGGGCGAAGCCGTCCCAGGAGGCGACGAGGTGGGGGTCGGTGTGGTCCTTGGCCTTCTTCGTGTCGAAGAGGTACCGGACCAGGCCCGCGGTGTCTTGGCCGCTGCTGATCTTCGCGATCATCGGGCCGCCTTCTTGCTGACGGCGTGGTTCGCGGCTGCTGCGATGTCCCTCACGGTCGTACCGACCGCGCCCAAGGTACGCCCGGCCTGGTTCAGGACGGCGGTGTCCCCAGAGTGTGGACGGTCACCGGAGTTGAGCTTCTTGGCGATCTGGTTGATGTTGTGGCCGATCTTGGCGACCTCGCTGCGCAGCGCGGTGAGTTCGTCGATGTAGTCGTCGAGCGGGGTGCGCTGGCCTGGCAGGGCGAGGTCGCCGTGGATGTGAGCCATGACGACGGCGCCGACGTAGTGGGCGCCTGCGATGTTCAGCGACCGGGCCTTGCGCAGGATCGTGGTCTTCTCGTCGACGCTGTAGCGCACGTCGACGCGCTCTTTGCGCTGCACGGCTTCGCGCTTACGGCGGCGGGCGACACGGTGCAGCGCGGCGGCGTCAGCGGCTCGCGACAGCGGAACGGCAGCGGTGTCGACGGGCTGTTCCCTCTCGGGCACCCCCTGGTGCCCGAGCACCTCCGCCACCCCCGGGGCGGAGGCTTCCCCGTTGGGCCGACCCTTGGACGGTCCAGCGGGATACCTTGCTGCGCTGTTAGGGGTGATGGTCATCTCCTGTTGGGTGGTGGGCAGTTCGTGGTGTGGGTCGTGCATGGGGCGGCTCTCCGTGATGCGTGGGGATCGGGATGGGGAGCGTTTCGGCGCGTCTGGGCCTTGGAGGCGGCTGACCGCGGTGTTCTGGCTGCCGTACGTGAAGGAGCAGGGTGCGGTGGCCCGCCGGAAGTCCGGAAGTAGTTCCGGACTTCCGGTAGGCCGGGCTGCGGGGACGTCAGGCGGAAGGCAGGAGCGAGGATGATGCCGCTTCGTGCTCCTCCGCGAGGAGCGCGGTCACCTTCGTCAGGCGCCCGTTGGGGACCTTGCGTCCGTGCACGTCCCGGATCTCCTCCGCGATCGCGTCACGGTCGACCTCGCCCATGCGCTCGACCACAGGGCGGGCCATGGCCAGCAACTCTTCGAGCGACGCATTTGGTGGCCGACCGGTACGCCGGGGTGTCGGAGCGGTCTGCGCCGGAACCTCATCGCCGGAATCCGGCGAGGGGGCAGCGAACATGCCGGGGTGGTCTTCGACAGGAGTCGAGGGCTGGACGCTGTCCCTGCCGTTGTGGCGGTGGGCGGGGGCTTCCTGGCGGTTGCCGGTGTTGGCCTCCTGGGGGTGGGGAGCGGGCTGGCGTCGGATGACGATGTAGAAGTGGACGGCGCCGGCCAAGGCGAGCGGGGGGATCGCGGACAGGACGCCCACGGTGACGTCGTCGAGGCGGAGGCCGTCGCTTGCGCGGGTCTGTTGGTTGAGGCGGACGGCGTGCAGGGCGTTGGCCCAGATGCTCGTCGCCGTAGCCAGGCCAACGAGCGCCCACACGTACGCGCGTGAGAGCCGTGGTGCGTTGCCCAGCATGAGCAGGGCGGCGACGCCGATGGCGATGAACCCGTCGATCACGAGTGGAAAGGCGTAGGTGAGCAGCCCGCGGATGTGGATGGCGACGGCCATCTGCCGCAGGGCGTCGTAGGAGAGAGCGAAGGCGAACGCGGCGAGCAGGGCGATGCCGACGCGGATCGCGGAGTGCGCGGTGACGGTGGGGAAGGCCAAGCGGAGGTACTCCAGGTGAGGCTGGGCGGCGGCTGTCGGCGCGGGCAGGGGAGGCCGCCGTGAGGTGTGGTGTCTCGTACCACTCGTCGCATGCCTGGTCAGAGCAGGTACGAGTGGCGTGGTGATGTCGAGACGACTCGTTGCGGGCTTGTCACTCGTCCCCGCGCTGACCTGGGCGGGGACGAGTGCGACGAGACAAGTCGGGTCAGGCCGCGCTGTCAGGAAGTGGCTCGGCTTCTGGTCGGGTGGGCTCGGCCGCAGGCCCCGGTTCGGGGCAGTAGCGGGCCCAGGTGTCGAGGAATTGGTTGCGGGCGAAGCCCTTGGCCTGGATGCCGTCGGGGAAGCGGCGGTTGGCCGAGCCGATGCCGTAGGGCTGCAGAAGCAGTTGCAGGCCGCGCGGCGTCAGGCCGTTGGCGCCGTACTCCGCCCACGGTGCTTCCTTGTCCGCGTTGAGGTGTTCCAGCAGGCGCCTGGTGCCCAGCACCGCCGGGTCGTTCTCGGCGGCGAAGGCCCGGCGGATGCCGACCAGAAGGCGGGTGCGCAGACCGCCCTCCTCGTCCTGCCCCGCCTCGTAGTCGGTCATGACGCGGCAGGCGGTGCGGGCGAGCGCGGGCCATTCGCCTCCGGCGAGATCGGCGATGACCACCAGGGGTTCCCAGGTGTCGGCCGCGCGGTTCTCGACTGGCATGAGCGGCTCCATCTCCAGCGCCCACTGGTACAGCGGCTGGAGCCAGGCAGAGAGCCGGTCGCGGATCGCGTGCAGGGCGGGGGTGTCGCGGTGGGTGCGGAAGTACGCCACTTTCTCGCCTCCCGCCCGGCGCCGCATCCGGATGACCACCGACCGGTCCATCACCGTGTCGGGCAGATCACCGATCCCGGCAAGCGCCGCCATGGCGAACGTAGGGAAAGCGGTGGGCTTGTGCTCGGGCCCGGTCACCCGGAGCGTGGGCCGGTTGCGCTGGTGACCGGCGTTGATCAGGCCGCGCACCTCCTCGTTCTTCTCCGCCGCCTTGACGGTGCCGAAGAGAGTGTCGGCCTCGTCCACCAGGAGGCTCGGCGGGTCCTCGTCGTCGATCGAGCGGAAGATCGCCGCCGGGCTGGCGTTGACCGTGATCAACGGGTTGCACACGGTCTCGGTCAGCATGTCCAGCAGCCGTGACTTGCCGCACCGCTTCTCCGGAGCCACGATCGCCAGACGTGGTGCGTGCTGCCACGCGCGCTGCAGGTGCGTCGCCGCGATCCACAACGTGACCGCAGTGAGGGCTTCCTCGCTCGGCATCACCACATACCGCTTGATCTGCACCCGCAGATCAGCCAGGATCTGCGCGCCCTCGGGCAGCGGCCCTGCTGAGGACGCGTCGTCCCGGTCCCCGTCTGCGGGAGGTGCAGCGGGGATGGCCAGCTGGCCGGCGATGGCGACGACGGGTGGCAAGCCGGGCGTCGAGGATGAGGTGGGGGCGGTGGAGGACGTAGGTTCGTCCACAGGCGTTCCTCCCTGGTGGGCCGGACGGGCAAGCCCGGCCCACCGGATCGATCATTCATGGGTGATGGGGCAGGGACTCTGCGGCTCTCGGCGCTGGCTCGCCGAGGGCCGTTTCGTTGTCCCGGAAAGGTGACTTCAGACGGCGAGGCGGTACGCGGACTGGGAGTTCACCCAGGCGTCCACCTCGGACCAGCGGTAGGGCAGGTGACGGCCGACCTTGTGGACGTTGGGGCCGATGCCCCGGTACTTCCACTGGTAGAGGGTCTTCACGGGCACGCCGAGGTAGACGGCGACCTCGGCCGGGCTGGCGAGCGGGCCGCGCCTGGCAGCCTCGGCGATGGCAGGGGCGTTGGTATTGCGGGAGGAGGTATTCGGCACAGGGCTCCTTTTCGGTCTTGGACATCGGGCCTGGACAACACAGCCACACCCCAGGCGGAAAAGTCCAGAGTTGGTTCTTAAACTCTCCAGCACTTCTCTGTGTTACCGGTGATTCCAAAACAGCAAGTGCGGATCCCCGGTTGCCGAAATCGCTCCAGCGGATGCAGAAATTTTCTGCGGCGAACCGACCGCCGGAAGGGTCGGAATCCGGTACCTCCGCAGCTCAGATGTTATGACTGGCAGTCGTAGGTGACACGGCCAGCCCACCAGGCATCGCGTCCGAAAATAGTTCAAATCGCCCAAATCTGGGATGTGGAGGGAAGATAGCACGGCTTTCCAAGTGAAAAGGCTCGCGATGTACCGGAATTCAATGAGACGAACACCACTTTGCCCCGGAACGACTTTTGGAGAGTTTGAGAACTAACTCTTGCCATAACGCCAGGCCGCAAGTTACAGCTATCTGTCATGGCATCCCGACCTGTCGAAATAGGCCCCGCCGGCCTCCACTCCGCCCGCGCTATCGAGTGCATACGCCTCGCGCGCGGCCTGACCCAGCACCAGCTCGCCGCCCGCTGCACCGCAATGGGCCGCCCGATGACCAACACCGCCCTCAGTCGTACCGAACGCGCCCGCCGCCGCTGCGACATCGACGACCTCGTCACGATCGCTGCGGCTCTCGGTATCGCGCCGGTGGCCTTGCTGCCGCTGTGGACCGTTCACGGTCCCGTGTCCCGCTTCGGTGGGTCCCTCGACGACGTCCAGGGGGCCCTTCTTGGCTGACGTGTACGACCGTTGGCACAAGTCCCACCCCAAGCCGACCGAGGCCGAGTGCGGCGAACACAAGAGCCGCACCAAGCTGATGGTCCCCACCGCCGACCACGGCATCGGCAAGCGCTGGCAGGTCCGCTACCGCGACCTGGACGGCCGCCAACGCAAGGAGAACTTCTACACGAAGGCGGAGGCGGACAACCGCGCCGCCGAGGTCGACGTCGAGATTCGTCGCGGCTCCTACGTCGTCCCTGCCGAGACGAAGCAGACGCTCGGCGCCTACGCGCAGAAGTGGCTCGACGCGAACTCCGTCGGCCCGACGACCGCCCTCCGCTACGAGGCGACCGTCCGCAACCACATCGTCGTGCAGCTCGGACAGCGCGAGCTGCGGTCCCTCAACCAGCCCTCGATCATCCAGGGTTGGATCCGGACGCTCCAGGACAGCGGCCTTGAAGTGTCCACGATCGAGGGCATCTTCGACATCCTCTCCAGCATCCTCGGCGCGGCCGTGGAGGACGGGTTGCTGCCGAAGAACCCCTGCAAGGCGAAGTCGGTCAAGCTGCCGACGGCGACCAAGAAGAAGGTCATCCCTTGGTCGTTGGAGCGCGTACGCGCCGTCATCGCCGGGCTACCGAAGCGCTTCCAGGCAGGCGGCAAGCTCGCCTTCGGCTGCGGCCTGCGCCAGGGCGAGGTGTTCGGCTTCGCCGTCGAGGACATCGACTTCAAGGGCGGCTGGATCCACGTCAACCGCCAGGTGCGGCTCGTCGGCACGAAGGCCGTCTTCGCCCTGCCCAAAGGCAACAAGATCCGGTCAGTGCCCCTGCCGGCTCAACTTGCCGCCGCCTTGAAGGCCCACATGAAGGAGTTCCCGCCCGTCGCCGTCACCCTGCCCTGGGCCAAGCCGGACGGTGAACCGAAGACCTTCCGCCTCCTCTTCGTCGACGAGAAGAGCCGGGCCTACAACCGCAGCGTCTTCAACATGGGCGCCTGAAAGCTCGCCCTGGCCGCCGCCGGCGTGATCCCTCCCTGTGAACGCGGCGCGAGGTACCTCCAGGCAGCCCCGGAAGACGGCATGCACGCCCTCCGGCACGCGTACGCCTCCGTGCTCCTGGACGCGGGGGAGAGCATCAAGGCGCTCTCCGAGTTCCTGGGCCACTCGGACCCCGGCTTCACGCTGCGCACGTACACGCACCTGTTGCCGTCCAGCGAGACCCGCACCCGCAAGGCGATCGACGACGCCCTCACCGAGGCCAACGCTGAAGACCGAGGCGGCACTTCCGGTGGTCAGGGCGCATCCGCGCCTACGCCGAAACCAACGTGCCCGCGTTGCGCACTGGCCGCCTGACGGCCTCTTCCGGCACATGACGAGGGTGGGGCTGTGAGTGGGACGGCACGCATCGACTGGCCGTGTTCACCACTCAGACTGCTGCCAGCACGCTCCCCCCAAGGGCAATCGTTCCGAAGAGGAAGCAGACCAGTCCTGTCCTGATCCACCGGTGCTTGGCCGCGGCGATGTCGCTCGTGTTGCGGAGTGCGATCACCAGGCCGGACATCTGCTCCTCTTCGGTGGTGCGCAGAGCGTCGGTGAGTACCCCGGAACCTGCGGCTCGACGGATGTCGAGGAAATACGTCAGGGGACTGCCGGTCTGCCACTGGCTCGCCCGGTAGCGGGGAGCTGTCGCGAACAGTAGAAAGCCCAGTGCAAGAGCCCAGGTCAGGCCACTGGCTACGCCCAGGGGCCGGCTGAAGCCCGTGGCCGGCATCCTGCTCCAGTACGTGCTCAGGACGACTCCGGCACACACTCCCAGCGCGCCGATGAGAACGGATGCTTTGGTGTCGGCACGACCGATTTCGGCTCGTACCTCGGCCAGCAGGCGTTCCGCTGCATGTACCCCCGCGGGATCGGAAATGAGCCGTGGTGTGGGCTCGTGAGAGGAGGACGTCGTGCTCGTGACACCTGTCATCTTCGGTACTCCTGACATTGGTTCCGGAAGGAGACAGCTCCTGCCGCCGTCAGATCACGGCAAGCTGGACCACAGCAGCGCACCGGCCCCCAACAGGCCGCCCCACAGCGCGCCGCGGTGACCGAGCCGGCCTACTGCCTCTCGCAGCGCCGACAGCACCGTGCTCACGCAGCGGTGCCCGGCGCTTGCGACGGCGCACACCGCGTCTCCGTAGGTGTAGGCGAAGGGGGCGGCATGACCGGAAACACGGCGCTGCGCCCGGGTCCAGCAGTATTCGGGCAACAGGAGTCCGACGACCATGACGTTCACCGCATACTCCATGCCAGTCTCCAGGTGGGTCAGCAGCGGCACGGCAGCCCATCGGAGCAGCACGTAGCAGGCGACGCCGACGATGAGAGCAGGCACGAGGGCCCGCACGACGTCCGAGGGCGTGGTCACCGTCCGTCTCCGGACGCGTCCGGTTGCTCGTCCTGGCCGCTGGGCCCCCGCTCCAGCTGTTCCCGGTAGAGGGGGTGTTTGCGCGTCCGTCCCCGGCCGGCGTCGTTGAGTCGCTCCTTCACAGCCGCCAGAGCCGCCCGCGAGGCATCCTCCAGCATATGATCCTCAACTGCTCCGGAGTCGAGGACCCGCTCGATGACGCGGATCTGGTTGACGCTGGCCTCGCGCTCGTCATCGCGAATGGATTCGATCGCGAGCGGGATGTCCCCCGGGTTCTGTGCCAGGTGCGCGCCCCAGCGCTCGAACTCGCCCTGGGACAGCAGCCGAGCGTAGAAGGAACTGCTTTCCTCCATGACTTCCTGTTCGTTGTGGGTGCGCAGCCGGGTCAGTTCGTGCTCGCTCCGCGTCCGCTGTTTGGTGTAGTCGAGGGAGCGCAGCGAGGACAGTTGACCGATCGCCTCTTCGTCGAGGCTGAGCCGCACTTCGCATTGGATGTCCAGCCCCTTGTCGGCGGCCAAGGGTGCGGCGGCCAGCGCCTCTATCACCGCGATCTCGGCCGCGGCACTCTCCTCGATGGCGTACCGGCGACTTTCCCGGCGCATCTGGGTCAGCAGGCGGGGCTCCAGCAGCGCGCGAACGTCACGGATCTGCTGCTCCACGACCTTGGCGGGGTCGACGACCCGCCAGGTCAGATCAGTCTCCGCGGAGAAGAACGCGGCATCGCCGTCGCTCGGGAGCCGGTGTTCCAGAGACATGTGCTGAATGCCCATGTCCACTTCGTACAACGTGCGGAAGTTGCTGGTCACCAGCTCTCCGCGGGTGGGCTGTTGATGCGGGAGATACGTCTGGGGTCGTCCTCCGGACGTCAGGAATACCAGTGCGCGTTCCGCGTAGGTCGGTGGCCGGTTGCGTACGTATTCGAATCGGCCCAGGCTTCGTACCTGGCGGACAGGGTCGTTGACGAGTGCCATGCGTTCTCCTGCTTTCGGGACACCGCATACGAGGCGGTGATTTGCGTGAGGCGGCGGTTTGTCTGCTCCGGGAGGAATCGGTGATGACGGATGTGCTGTCACAGAGGACGGGGCAGTGCCGCGGGGTCGGAGAGAGCGGCATGAAGCCGGGCGGCGGTGGAGCCCCGGACTCCGCTCGGGGCGTCGAGCCGGCGCAGGAGGAAGTCCAATCGCTCCCAGTCGTTCTGGGTTTCGACCAGCAGAGGAAGCAGCCCGCCCAGCGCCGATTCGACGTCCGACACAGTGTCGTATCGCTCCGTCTCGTCGAATGGCGCCGCGTCCGTGAACGTGCGGTGCTGTGCCGCTTTTACGGACGCGCGGTCCGCGACCCGGACCCAGCGAACCAGTTCGGCACGTGCCGCTTCGCGATGGGAACGATTGCCCAGCAACGCCCGCCACATCACGACGACGTACCGCCGGGCGCGGGCGTCGTGGTCTGCCAGCCACAGCAGCCTCGGCCACGCGGTCGCCTCGGCATCCACGGCCCAATGACGCCTGCGCGCCCCCCGCAGAAATCCTGCTGCCGCCAGTTCCTGCAGGGGACCTCGGCTTGCGTGCCACTGCACGAGCCGCTCCAGGACGATGACGGCTGCGGGCCCCTGGAGCAACGCCTCCAGGGCCTGCTCGAGCGCTGACTGCAGCGCGCTGTCCGGCGCCGGTCCGGTCGCGGCCATCCGTCCGATGTCCCGGAGTGCGCTGGTCGCCGTGGCGCCGCCCAGCAGGGCGTAGGAGCGGGTGGCCGTCCATCTCCGTGCCGAGTCATGCCGCTTGCTCCAGTTGGAAAGCAGGCGCCTGACCGCAGTGTCCATACCGTGTTCGGCGGCGGTGTACAGCGCCCATGCGGCGAGCTGTCGCTGCATCGGCCGCGACGAAGAACCCCACTGGTTGAGGAAGTTGTCGAAGGCGTAACTGAAGTCCGCGGCTGCCAGCACCCCCGATGCCACCGCGGCTCGGAGCCGTACGAAGACCCGTCGGTCCGTCACGAGGGTGTCGAGCCAGGCCAGCAGGGGCTTTCTCACGGCTGGGTGGCTGGTCCAGACGTGGCGCAGGACGGTGCTCCAGAGGGAGCCGTTCCGGAATGCGACGACCCGATCGGGCAGGGGTCCCCATGCAGTGTCGGTCTCATCGTCGTATTCCTGGGCCCTGGCTAACGTCAACCGGTCCGCCGGGGATGAACCGAAGACGGGATATCCAGCGGTGCGATCGGGTTCCTCGACGGTGCGTAGCCGTATGTAGAGGAGGTCTCCGAGTTCGGCCACCAACGGATATGGCAATCCGTCGAATACGGCGAGCGAGATCAGAAACGCCTTGTCGCGCAGTGTCGCTCCGCCTGATTTGTCGCCTTCGCCGAACCACCTGCTGGTGATCTCCTCGGCCGATGTACGGCCGTACCCAGACAGCTCTTCGTCGTCGCAGCGGCCCGCTGCGTACTCCACGAGAAGCCGGGCGAAGCCCGCGGCCTCCCCGGGCGACGGGCCGACGCTCAAGTACCGTACCGTCGGCTCCAGTTCGAGCAGACGCCGGGCCGTGTCGGCCGCCACGGCGCCATCGGACGGCCCGTCTGTCGCCGAGTGCCGGATCGCGTGCAGCAGGTGGGCTCGTGTGATGTCGGCGGCCGGAGGCGGTTCCCAATCATGCGCCGTCACGTCCTCCATGGCCGTGCCGTGCGCTGCGACGACGACGAAGAGTCCGTCGTCCCCGAGACGGCGGCGGACAGCGTTCAGATGGATGTCCCGCAACGGACTGTCCTGGCTGGTGATCGGATCCACCACCACATGGACCCCGCCGGGCTGGACATGGTCGGCGAAATCCGCCGACTCTGTACCAGGATCCAGCGCAATCACCTCACCTGCCTTCGGGCCGGCCTGCATGAGCATGCGCAGGGCTGCGGTCCTGCGGCCGGTGCCGGGCCGCCCGCGCAAAACGAGGATGCGATGGGCGGTGAGTTCCGAACACAGCTCGTCATACCGCCGATTCGGTGCGAACGTCTCGGCCAGGTAGTCGAGTTCCGCCGCTGGCAGGGGACCGACGGTGTGCAACCGAGGCAGAGGGTTTTCGTGCAGGTGCACATCGACGCGCTTGTCGCCTGCGACGACATCGCCGGACACCCGGGTGTCTCCCATGACATTGGCTCGCCCCGACTGCAGATGCGGAGCAAGAACGAAGAGCTGCTCGATGGCCTCCCATGACTCCGGGGCGGGGTCCTCGTCCGGTGGCGGTGCCCCCACGTCCCCGGTATCGGCGGGCCGCCCGGGATCTTTCTCTGCCTCGGGTCCGGCGCCGACGTCCTCGGGGTCTAAGGGGGCTTCCACGTGCTGGTTCACTGTCCGCTTCCTTCCACGCCACGCTGCCGGGCCGACTCGGCGGGGCCGGTACCAACGCGCTTGTCACCCGCAATGGCGTCCCCGGCGATGCTCGCGGTCCCGAAGAAGAAGTTGCCGGTGCGCGTGTGCAGCGCCGGAACCCGAGCCGCATCGGCCGAGTACTCGGACTTGGGTACCGGCGCGTCCGCCTGAGCGGGGACGGACGATGCGGTCGATTCGGCGGCGGGCTGCTCCAACCGAGCGGTGCGGGTGTGCCGCCGCGAGTTGTCGTGATACCAGCCTGTCAGCGTGGCACCTTCTTTACTGTCGACGGTCAGCGGGTGGAAGTACTCGGGCCGGACACCGGGATGCGCATGACGCACCACACCCTGATATACGGCGTCGGACACGCACAGGACACCCGGCTCTGACGTCGCGGCCAACTCCTTTCGCAGCGCTGGTGCGTCCAAGAGCCGGAAGGCGTGGACGAGGTCCGCGCCGACCGCACCGAACTCGTCCAGTGCCACCTCGCCGGTGTGGACGACGATCCGCAGCCTGATCCGAGCGCCCTCGGCGGCCAGCCGGTTGGTGCTGACGAGTTGCTCAGGTGTCGCCGTCAGCAAGGCCCTGAGCAGCGCGGGCTTTGGCACGGCCGGATCGATGAGGACGAAGACGCCGTCGCCGCGGTCCTCGCTGCGGTACTCGGTCGGCTCGATGGCAGCAGCCGACAGGGTCTCGTGGAGGACCGTGTACAACATGCGGTGAATGACGGCTTGTTCGCTGTCACGTCGCCGCCCTGATCCCTCCATGTCCATGAGCAGGATCGTCTTGTTGCTGGGTTCCGCCATGCGTGTCTCCTCGGGTGTGCGCGACCGTCGCGTCAGGTCAAAAGCGAAGTGCGAGAGTGGGGAATCAACTACCGGCCCGACCGCCCTGGCTGGTCCGAACCGCTCCATGCCCAGGCTTCAGCAGCGCGTCGTGTGCCGCGAGGACCGTTGCCGCACGGTTGATGTGACGGATTACGCAGAGCCGCCGATCCGCCGCAGCATTTCCGGCCTGACCACCACCAGGGCCTGACGGCGAGTGGTGATATATCCGCGCTCCCGTAGTTCGCGCAGAAGCCGGGTGACCGACTCACGGGACGAACCCACGGCCCCGGCGAGCTCCTGCTGAGTGAGCGGCACCTTGACGAGAACGCCCTCCGGTACCGGTTCGCCGTGGTGCTGGGCCAGCTCCAGCAGCAGGCGCGCCAGTCTCTCCTTGACACCGCAGACTGCTAGTTCCAACCGCTTGCGATCCGCGGCACGCATCCGGTCAGTGACCAGGGCCATGAGCTGACGCGTCGCGATCGGATGCTCGTCCAGGAATGCCCTGAAGCGGTCCGAGGAGATGACCACGGCTCTGATCGGCTCCAGCGTGGTCACCGAAGCGGACCGTGATGTGTCCTGCAGTGCGGCGCTTTCGCCGATGACGTCCCCCGGTCCACGCAGAGCCAACAGCGCCTCGTGTCCGCCGGGGGAGCCGTCAGTCACCTTCAGCCAGCCCTCCAGGACCAGCAGGACGTGGGAGGACGGCTCGCCCTTCATGAGCACGACCGTACGGGCCGGATAACGCAGTTCGACTCCGGCTGCGATCAACGCCGCCGAGGCCGCCTCCGGGAGCCGGGCGAGGTAAGGGACGCGGTCGTCGGTCAGAAGAGGTATGGCGGCCTCGGCCGAAGCGCGTAAGGCTCCCGGCTTCGCGCTTCCAGTGGCGCTGTCCACAGCAGTGTCCTTCCCACAACGGAACTCTTGCGCCGCCAACGCCGCCCGTCGAGCGGGCACCCATACAGTTTGCGGGAGCCTGCGGGATCGTCTGCGGCACGAGGTCCTCTCAAGTGCCCGACGATTCTGGCGCATGCCTCTGACAATGGGCAATGTTGTATGAACAACGCGTCACTGGCAGCCCATCGAGCCACGTGCAGCACTGGCACGGGCCGAGCACTAGCTGCGGGGGAATGGTCCAGGCGCAAGTCAGTGCCCTGATCGCAACCCATGTGCCCTCAATATGCCCTGGCCGTCTGACGGCCCCTCCGGGGACATGAAAAAGGCGAGGTCCGAAGACCTCGCCCGCCACCAGTGAAACCCCAGGTCAGGGCCACACCAAGCAGTACGGCTGATGCCCCGCCTCATGCAACCGATGGCTGAAGTCCTGCCACTCGTGCAGCAGTTGATACACGTTGTACGCGTCCCGCGGTCCGCCCCGGTCCGGGACCGTCGACCAGATGAAGGCCGCCGCGCCGACCTGCTCCTCGCCTATGCCACGGAGGGGGTCGACGACGGTCATGGGGAGCTTGACGACGGCGTAGTCGGGGTGGAGGACGACGAGTTCGAGCGGGGGGACCTTGTGGAGGGGGACGCCTTCTATGCCGGTGAGGACCATGGCGGCCATGGTTTCCGGCTTGATCTTGGTGAACATGCCGTTCATTCCGAGTTCGTCGCCGCCGAGTTCTTCGGGGCGCATCGAGATCGGGACCCGGGCTGCCGTCGCGCCGTCGGGCGCGCCGAAGTATTTGTACGTCACCCCCACCCGGCCACCATTCCCGCTCCCTGCCGCCAGCCGCTCGATCCTGCGGTCGGCACGCTCGGGGTCCCCTCCGGCTCTGGCCCCGGCCGCTTCCTCCGCCTCGCGTCGGTGCTTTCCCCCGCGGGCACGCCGAGGACCGAGGTCATCGGTCCCCTCGCCCAGTCCGCCACCGCGATGCATATTCTCCACCCGACTGCTTTTCCAAGGCGCGCGACCCCCGCCACGCAACCCGATCATCGTGACAGTGACCTCCCCCACGGCCGCACGCCGAAACGTGCGCTGAAACACCTGTCCGCAGGATCTTCGCGGCCTCTGAACACCATCGTTCATGTGAGCTGTCCGTACCAGGTCCCAGTTTCGCAGATGGCCGGCGGCCGCAGCCCGTTTGTCGTATCGAGCATGGGCCCGTTGGCTGTGCGATGGCTGGGATCTTCCGTACGTGGAACGGGGCGCCCGCGTTCACGACACCTCCACTCAGGTGACCACCGCGTGCCCGCGACGGCGCGTTCTCGTGCCCGCGGCGGCCGGAAGCAGCTGGCCTACCCTGAGTAGGTCACTAGCCCCCCGGAGTCGGAGACGTCGCAGGTCATGACCGAACTGCCTTATCCCTATGAAGCCCCAGCCTCGCAGTCTCTATTCGACCGTGCGGGCGTTGTCACGCCAGGTGGCGTGAACTCTCCTGTGCGCGCGTTCCGTGCCGTGGGCGGTACGCCCCGGTTCATGGTGTCCGGTAACGGTCCCTACCTCACCGACGCCGACGGGAGGGAGTATGTCGACCTCGTCTGTTCCTGGGGACCGATGATTCTCGGGCATTCTCAGCCCGATGTCATCGCCGCGATCCAGGACGCCGTCTCCCGCGGTACGTCCTTCGGTACGCCCGGCGAGGGCGAGGTCGTCCTCGCCGAGGAGATCGTCGCCCGGGTCGGGCCCGTCGAGCAGGTCCGGCTGGTCTCCAGTGGGACCGAGGCGACCATGTCGGCCATCCGTCTCGCGCGCGGGTTCACCCGGCGGGCGAAGGTGATCAAGTTCGCCGGGTGTTATCACGGTCACGTCGACTCGCTGCTCGCGGCGGCGGGGAGCGGGGTGGCGACCTTCGCGCTGCCCGACACCCCCGGCGTCACCGGGGCCCAGGCCGCCGACACCATCGTCCTCCCCTACAACGACCTCGAAGCCGTGCACGCCGCCTTCCACGCGCATCCCGGCGAGATCGCCTGCGTGATCACCGAAGCCTCGCCCGGGAACATGGGCGTCGTGCCGCCGCGGCCCGGGTTCAACCAGGGACTCAAGGACGCCTGCGCGAAGAACGGTGCCCTCTTCGTCTCCGACGAGGTCATGACCGGGTTCCGCACCAGCAAGGCCGGCTGGTACGGCATCGACGGGGTCAAGCCCGACCTCATGACCTTCGGCAAGGTCATGGGCGGTGGCTTCCCGGCCGCCGCCTTCGGTGGACGGGCCGATGTCATGGGCCACCTGGCGCCGGCCGGCCCGGTGTACCAGGCGGGCACGCTGTCCGGGAACCCGGTGGCCACCGCCGCCGGGCTCGCGCAGCTGCGACTGCTCGACGACGCCGCGTACGAGAAGATCGACGCGGTGAGCGAGCAGATCCGCACCCTCGTCACCGAAGCGCTCAGCAAGGAGGGCGTGACCCACCGGCTGCAGAACGCCTCCAACATGTTCTCCGTCTTCTTCACCGGGTGTGAGGTGCGCGACTACGAGGACGCGAAGGCGCAGGAGTCCTTCCGGTTCACCGCGTTCTTCCAGTCGATGCTGGCGCAGGGCGTGTATCTGCCGCCCTCGTCGTTCGAGTCCTGGTTCGTCTCCACCGCGCACGACGACCGGGCCATTCAGCGGATCGCCGACGCCCTTCCGGCGGCGGCACGGGCAGCAGCGGAGGCCACGGCGGCATGAGCTACGACAACGACAACGGCAACGGCACCCGCGGCGGCGGTGCCTCCGACAAGACCGACGACATCACCGTCGTACACCTGATGCGGCACGGTGAGGTCGCCAACCCGGACGGCATCCTCTACGGGCGGCTTGCCGGGTACCACCTCTCCGAGCTAGGGCGGCAGATGGCCGACCGGGTCGCCGAGCACCTCTCGTCGCGGGACGTCACGCATGTCGTCGCCTCGCCGCTGGAGCGGGCGCAGGAGACCGCGACGCCCATCGCCAAGGCGCACGGACTCGACCTGTCGACCGACGGGCGCCTCATCGAGGCCGAGAACATCTTCCAGGGCAAGACCTTCGGCGTCGGGGACGGCGCCCTGCGGCGGCCGGAGAACTGGAAGTACCTCGTCAACCCCCTCAAGCCGTCCTGGGGCGAGCCGTACGTGGATCAGGTCGTACGGATGATGGGGGCGCTGGACGCCGCCAAGGACGCGGCCCGTGGACATGAAGCGGTGTGTGTCTCGCACCAGTTGCCCATCTGGATCGTGCGCTCCTACGTGGAGCGGCGGCGGCTGTGGCACGACCCGCGCAAGCGGCAGTGCACGCTGGCGTCCCTGACGACCTTCACCTACCGCGGCGACAAGATCGTCTCCGTCGGCTACACCGAGCCCGCGCGCGACCTAGTCCCCGCCCACCTCCTCGCGGGCGCCAAGCCGGTGAAGGGGAAGGACAAGGCGTTCGGCGCGTGAGTGCTCGTACGGGGGGAGTGTCCGCTTGTCCCCGCAGGGCGTACGCCCCGTCACACAGCGTAGGGAATCCTGCCATCTGAGCGTATCTTCGTAAAAACAGCTAAATGTGCGCGAGTTTGGCGGAACCCCCGTCTTTCTCGCGCCCTCTCATGGGATGTCGGCCGGAGCCGGCCGAGAGGGCGCGAGGAGACGGGGACGGAATGCGGGACATCAGTCGCAGGGGAATGATCGGCCTGGGCGCCGGTGTCACGGCCGCGCTGGGGCTCGCGGCCTGCGGTACCGCACCGCAAGAGGGTGCGGGACAGGGGGGCGGTTCCGGGAGTGGGCGGCCGAGGGCTCCGAAGAACCCCGTGCGACCCCTCGGTGACGGGTCCACCGCCTTTACCGGCAAGCAGCCGGGGCGGCCCGCGCAGCCGGTGCCGCTCGAGGCCGGCGAGACCCCGCCGCAGTTCGTGATCTTCTCCTGGGACGGTGCGGGAGAGGTCGGGACCGGACTCTTCTCCCGCTTCCTCGATCTCGCCAAGGACCACGACGCCCACATGACGTTCTTTCTCTCCGGGCTGTATCTGCTCCCCGAGTCGAAAAAGCGCATGTACGCGCCGCCCAACAATCCCAAGGGCGCCTCCGACATCGGTTATCTCACCGACGACCACATCAGGACGACCCTGAAACTCGTCCGGCAGGCCTGGCTCGAAGGCCATGAGATCGGCACGCACTTCAACGGCCACTTCTGCGCCGGCACCGGAACCGTCGCCGACTGGACGTCCGCGCAGTGGCGCAGCGAGATCGACCAGGCGAAGTCCTTCGTCAAGGAGTGGCGGACCAACAGCGGCTGGACCGACCTGCCCGCGCTGCCCTTCGACTACGAGAGGGAACTCATCGGCGGCCGCACCCCGTGCCTGCTCGGCCAGAGCAATCTGCTGCCCACCGCCAGGCAACTCGGCTGGCGCTACGACGCCTCCTCGCCCGGCGGCGTCCAGCGCTGGCCGCGGAAGAACCAGGGCCTGTGGGATCTGCCACTGCAGGCGATGCCCTTCCCGGGGCACAGCTTCGAAGTGCTCTCGATGGACTACAACATCCTCGCCAACCAGTCGGTCAACACGACCAGGGCGCCCGCCTACAACTACCCGGCCTGGCGCACCCAGGCGACCCGGTCCTACATCGCCGGATTCAAGCGGGCATACGAGACGAACCGCGCCCCCTTCTTCATCGGCAACCACTTCGAGGAGTGGAACGGCGGCATCTATATGGACGCCGTCGAGAACGCCTTCACGCACATCGCGCGGGAGAAGGAGAAAGGCGAGGACGTACGCCTCGTCTCCTTCCGGGAGTTCGTGGACTGGCTGGACGTGCAGCGGCCCGAGGTACTGGCCGGCCTTCAGTCGCTGGACGTGGGGCAGGAGCCGGCCGGCGGCTGGAAGGCCCTCCGCGGCGATGTCGGGACACAGTCCTCCAAGGGGTCCGAAAAGGCCGCCTGAAATGCGGGTTTCCGCCCGCAAGGGGGGCGCGCAAGATCCCCGGAACGGACATGCGAAACTTTTCACATGAGTGCTGCCTGCCGCGCCGACCAGCGTTCGAACCGCACCCGCAGTCGTGCCGCCCTGCTGACCGCGGGGGCCGCTGCCGCGGCTCTCGCGCTGTCCGCGTGCAGTTCCGGGGGTACTTCGGGCGGCTCGGGCAACACCAACTTCGTCGCAGGCGAGGACGGCATCTCCACCGTCGCCAAGGGCGAGCGGAGCGCCGCGCCCGACCTCTCCGGCGAGACCGTCGACGGCAAGCAGCTCGATGTCGCCGACTACAAGGGCAAGGTCGTCGTCCTCAACGTGTGGGGCTCCTGGTGCCCGCCGTGCCGCGCCGAGGCCCCGAACTTCGTCAAGGTCGCCAAGGACACCGCGGCCCAGGGCGTGCAGTTCGTCGGCATCAACACCCGTGACCCCAGCACCGGTCCGGCCAAGGCCTTCGAGGACGAGCAGGGCATCACGTACCCCAGTCTGTACGACCCCACGGGCAAGCTGATGCTCCGCTTCAAGAAGGGCACGCTGAACCCGCAGGCGATCCCCTCCACGCTCATCATCGACCGGGACGGGAACATCGCCGCCCGCACGCTGCAGGCCCTCAGCGAGGACAAGCTGCGCGAGATGCTCGCTCCCGTCCTCGCGGAGAAGTGACCTGACGTGTCCCTTCTCGCCGCCTCCACGGATCTCGCGACGTCCGCGCACCTCGCCGCGTCCGCGCATCCCGGGGCAGCCTCCGGCCTCGGCACGACCCTCGCCGAGGGGGTGACCGGCAAGAACGAGACGGTCTACAGCGGGGCTCTGCTGCTCGCCCTGCCGATCGCCATGCTCGGCGGACTCGTCTCCTTCTTCTCGCCGTGCGTACTGCCGCTCGTGCCCGGCTATCTGTCGTACGTCACAGGGGTCGGCGGCGCGGATCTGGCGGAGGCCAGACGGGGGCGGATGGCGGCGGGCGCGGGTCTGTTCGTGCTCGGCTTCACCGCCGTGTTCGTCTCCGGCGGCGCGCTGTTCGGTTTCTTCGGCGCGACCCTCTACGAGAGCTCGGGCACGCTGTCCAAGGTGCTCGGCGTCCTCATGGTCCTCATGGGTGTCTTCTTCCTGGGGATGATGCCCTGGCTCACCCAGCGCGAATTCCGTTTCCACAAGCGGCCGGTGGCCGGTCTGGTGGGCGCTCCGGTACTCGGCGCGCTCTTCGGGATCGGCTGGACCCCGTGCATCGGCCCGACCCTCGCCTCCGTGCAGCTTCTGTCGATGGAGCAGGCGAGCGCCGGCCGGGGGGCCATACTGACCGTCGCGTACTGCGTCGGTCTCGGCGTGCCCTTCGTCCTCGCCGCGGTCGCCTTCCGCAAGGCGCTCGGCGCCTTCGGCTGGGTCAAGGCCCACTACGCGTGGGTGATGCGCATCGGCGGCGGCATGATGATCGTGACCGGCCTCCTTCTGCTGACGGGCGCGTGGGACAGCCTCGTGCAGCAGATGCAGGTCTGGTCCGAAGGCTTCACGGTAGGGATCTGATCCATGAGCACCACTGACACCGGCAAGACGGCGACGGACGGCACCGGCGAGGCCCCACAGAACACCGATGAGGCGCCGGATCCGGTGCCCGCAAGCCGGCACGTCGGTGTGAGCGCCGACGGGGAGCTCGGTGCGGCCGGATCCCAGCTGTCCACCGCCCCGGTCGACACCGTCGTCCCCGGCTCCTTCGGCGGCGTACGCAAGGCGGGCGCCGTCGGATGGCTGGCGTGGACCGGGCGCGAGATCTTCGGCTGGGCACGTTGGTTCTGGCGGCAGTTGACCTCCATGCGGGTCGCGCTGCTCCTGCTGTTCATGCTGTCGCTGGGGGCGATCCCCGGCTCGCTGATCCCGCAGTCCGGGACCGACGCGGTGAAGGTGCAGGACTTCAAGGACGCGCACAGCCTGCTCGGGTCCCTCTACGACAAGCTCGGGCTGTTCCACGTCTACAGCTCGGTGTGGTTCTCGGCGATCTACCTCCTTCTCTTCGTCTCGCTCATCGGCTGCATCGTGCCGCGCACCTGGCAGTTCGTCGGGCAGCTGCGCGGCCGTCCGCCCGGCGCGCCCAAGCGGCTGAACCGGCTGCCCGCGTACGCGACCTGGCGCACCGACGCCGAGCCGGAGCAGGTGCGCGAGCTTGCCCTCACGGTGCTGAAGAAGCGGCGCTTCCGGGCGCACCTCGCCGGGGACGCCGTCGCCGCCGAGAAGGGCTATCTGCGCGAGACCGGCAACCTGCTCTTCCACATCGCGCTGGTCGTGATGCTGGTCGCCTTCGCCTGGGGCCAGCTCTTCAAGTCCGAGGGCAACAAGCTGATCGTCGAGGGCGACGGCTTCTCCAACACGCTCCTGTCGTACGACGACTTCAAGTCCGGCAACCTCTTCTCCACCGACGACCTCACGCCGTTCAGCTTCGAACTGAAGAAGTTCACCGGCACCTACGAGGAGACCGGCCCCAACAAGGGCACCCCTCGCACCTACCAGGCGGACATCACCTACAGCGTGGGCGCCGAGGGCAAGGAGCAGAAGACCACGGTCAAGGTCAACGAGCCGCTGGAGATCGGCGACTCGAAGGTCTACCTCGTCAGCCACGGCTACGCGCCCGTCGTCACCGTCCGGGACGGCAAGGGCAAGGTCGTCTACTCCGAGCCCGTGCCGATGCTGCCGCTCGACTCGAACGTCACCTCGCAGGGCGCGATCAAGGTCATGGACGGCTACCGGAACGCGAAGGGCGAGAAGGAGCAGCTCGGCTTCGCGGCGTTCTTCGTGCCGACCTTCGCGGGCGCGGGTGCGGGCGACATGTTCTCCCAGTTCCCCGCGCTCAAGGACCCCGTGCTCGCGCTGAGCGGCTATCACGGCAGCCTGGGGGTCGACTCGGGCCTTCCGCAGAACGTGTACCAACTGGACACCTCCCAGATGAAGCAGTTCAAGGACTCGAAGGGCGAGATCCTCAAGTCGAGGCTGGCGCCCGGCGAGACCATGACGCTGCCGAACGGCGCCGGCTCGATCACCTTCGAGAAGGACATCAAGGAGTGGGCCGGCTTCCAGGTCACCCAGCAGCCCGGCAGTGACTGGGCGCTGGCCGGAGCCTTCACCGCGATCTTCGGTCTCGCCGGGTCGCTCTTCATCCAGCGCCGCCGCGTCTGGGTGCGGGCCGTCAGGGGCGCCGACGGTGTCACCCTCGTCGAGATGGCGGGCCTGGGCCGGAGCGAGTCCACGAAGCTCCCCGAGGAACTCGGCGACCTGGCCGCACTCGTGCACGACCAGGCGCCCACCAAGCCCCACGCAGACGCAGCCGCAGCCGAAGCCGAAGCCGCACACGCAGACGAAGCCGCACACGCAGACCACCCCGATCCAGACGCCGCCGAACCCCCCGTACCTGCCGCCGGAAAGGCTGAGAAGCAATGACTCTCGCCACCGCCACCACTCTGGCCACGGCCACCAACGAGCACCTCGCCAACATCAGCAACACGCTGATCTACTCCGCGATGGCCGTCTACACACTGGCCTTCTTCACCTACATCGCCGAGTGGATCTTCGGCAGCCGCAGCAAGGTCGGCCGCACGGCCGCCGCGCTGACCTCCCCGCGGAAGGCGGGGGCTCCCGCGGTCACGGTGAAGCAGGCGGGCGGCACCGCGGTCCTGGAGCGGCCCCAGGTCGTCACCCGGTCCGCGGCCGGCGCCCGTGACGTGCCCGACGGTCCGGGCGCGCACGGCGGGGACGAACAGGGCGACCTCTACGGACGTATCGCGGTGTCTCTCACCGTGGTCGCCTGGGCCGTCGAGACGGCCGGCGTCGTCGCCCGCGCTCTGTCGGTGCAGCGGGCGCCGTGGGGCAACATGTACGAGTTCAACATCACCTTCTCCACCGTCGCCGTCACGGTGTACCTGGTGATGCTCGCGCTGAAGAAGAACGTCCGCTGGCTCGGCCTTCCGCTGGTCACCACGGTCCTCCTCGATCTCGGTCTCGCCGTCACTGTCTTGTACACCGCCAGTGACCAATTGGTTCCCGCGCTCCACTCGTACTGGCTGTACATCCACGTCTCGACCGCGATCCTCTGCGGCGCCGTGTTCTACGTGGGCGCGGTCGGTGCCCTGATGTACCTCTTCAAGGACAGCTACGAGAACAAGCTGGCCACCGGGGGCAGGCCGGGCCGTTTCGCGACCTCCGTCATGGAGCGGCTGCCCGCGTCGGCCTCGCTCGACAAGTTCTCCTACCGCGTGAACGCGGCCGTCTTCCCGCTGTGGACCTTCACGATCATCGCGGGCGCGATCTGGGCGGGCGACGCCTGGGGCCGCTACTGGGGCTGGGACCCGAAGGAGACCTGGGCGTTCATCACCTGGGTCGCCTACGCCTGCTATCTGCACGCCCGCGCCACGGCCGGCTGGAAGGGCCGCAAGGCCGCGTACATCGCGCTGATCGCCTTCGCCTGCTTCCTCTTCAACTACTACGGCGTCAACATCTTCGTCACCGGCAAGCACTCGTACGCCGGCGTGTAAGCCCCTTGCGGGCGTCCAAGTCCCTTGCGGCGAAGGCCGGTTCCTGTGACATGGGTCACGGGAACCGGCCTTTGTCGTACGGACAGGTAGGTGGGTGTGGATACGAACCTGAGGCATCTGAGGAGACGCATCCGCGCGGGGGACCACGACGCCTTCGGCGAGCTCTTCGACGCGTACGCGCGTTCCGTCTACAACCACGCCTTCCGGCTCACCGGGGACTGGGTGCAGTCGCAGGACGTCGTCTCGCTGACCTTCCTGGACGCCTGGCGCCTGCGCGACAAGCTCGACGAGGAGGGTGGTTCGGTGCGGCCCTGGCTGCTCGGGATCGCCACCAACGTCACGCGCAACACGCGCCGCGCGGCCCGAAGACACGCGGCCGCCGTCGCCCGGCTGCCCCGCGACGAGGCCGTACGCGACTTCGCCGACGAGCTCGCGGGGCGCCTCGACGACGCGGCGCAACTGGACCTCGTACGGACAGCCCTTCGCCAACTGCGGCGCCCCGAGCGGGAAGTACTGGCCCTGTGTGTCTGGTCGGGGCTCGACTACGCGGCCGCGGCCGAGGCGTTGGGGGTGCCCGTCGGCACCGTACGGTCACGGCTCTCCCGCGCCAGAACAAAACTCGCGAAACATCTGAAAACCACGGAACTCCCCGCAGTACGCGGACAGATGAGAGGTGACCGCATCACCGCGGTCGGGCCCCTGAGGGAGGGAAACCAATGAACCAGCTTCCCGAGCAAGACCTTCCGCCGGGCCGTCACCAACTCCTCAAGGAGCATCTGATGACCGAGATCCGTCGCGAAGACCCGACACCGGCCCGTAGCGGCAGCAAGTGGCTGCGGCCCGCGATCGTCGCGGGGGCCGTCGCAACCGCGGCGGCCGTGACCTTTGTGCTCCTTCCGGCGGGCGGGACGGCCGCACCGGGCGCGGCCCCGGCCGCCTCCCAGAGCGCCGTGGAGCTCCTGGGCGACATCGCGCTCGCGGCCGAGCACCAGAGGGTGCCGGACGGCATCCGCGACGGCCAGTTCCTCTACGTCGAGAGCAAGGTCGGCTACTCCACACAGGGGGGCGGCAAGTCCGCCACCGTCGACCCGGTTCACCAGCGGGAAATCTGGTTGTCGGTCGACGGTACGCGCTGGGGTCTCCTGGAGGAGGACCGCCTGGTCAACCAGCACGTGAAGCTGGAACCGTCCACCCCGGGCAACCCCACCAACACCAACTACCGCAATCTTCAGACCCTGCCGACCGACCCCGACACGATGCTGGACTGGCTGTACGAGAACAGTGAAGGCCACAAGAACGAGGACCAGAGTGCCTTCGCGATCGTCGGAGACCTGGTGCGTGAATCACTGCTGCCGCCGGACGTCGCCGCGGCCCTGTTCCGGGCGGCCGCGAAGATCCCCGGAGTCGTCGTCGTTCCGGACGCTGTGGACGCCGCGGGTCGGCATGGCGTGGCCGTCGCACGGGTGGACAACGGGCAGCGCCAGGGGCTGATCTTCGATGAGAAGACGTTCGAGTACCTCGGCGAGCGGACGGTCGCGGTCGAGGATCTGGACAACGGCCTGAAGAAGGGGCAGACCATCGGGACCAGCGCCATCCTCAAGCGGGAGATCGTCGACAAGCCGGGGCAGCGCCCCTGACGGATGCGGGCGGGCAGGTTGTGAGCGGCTGCTCCTGGTCCTGGTCCTGGTCCTGGTCCTCGGCGGCTAGGCAGGCGGCAGGCACTCCTTCGACGGGGGCTTCCCCTCCGGCCAGGCGATCTCGACGAAGCGGGCCTTGCCCTCGGGGGTCAGTTCCACGATGGGGACGGCCTTGTCGTACGGGTTGCCGTGGACGTCCAGGCAGATCCAGCCGCTCGCGCCGCTCACCCGCTGGGAACCCTTCGTCAGCGTCCACTGGTTGGCGACGTCGGCGATGGGCGGGACCGTCTTTCCGTCGGCCGTGGCCTCGCGGATGCCCTGGACGGCGAGGGTCATGGCGTCGTACGCGATGATCGTCTGCCCGTCTTCGAGGGAGACGTCGCCAATGGGACCGACCGGCTTCCGCTCGCCGGCGGCGAGCAGTTCGTCGAGCACCTTCGCGTCGGCGGCGCTTCCCCCGCTCTTCGGCGCGTCCTTGGCGAGCCAGGCGTCCGGGTGGGCGAGTGCCGTGTAGCGCACGGAAATGCGGTGCGTGAGGGCCGTGCGGTCGAGGTCCTTGTCGCCGGTGAGGTAGGAGCCCTCGTCGCCGGTGAGGAGGGTGAAGCTGCGGTCCTGGCAACCGCGGTCGCCCAAGGCGTTGATGAATTGGCGCAGTTGGGTGTGCCGGCCGGCGAACAGGATGGTGTCGGTGGCGGGCGCCGTGTCGCACACGAGGTGGGTGATCTGCCGGAAGGTGTTGGCGGTGGTGCCCTCCTCGCTGCGGTCGGCGGGCGGGGTGAACGGCTGCGGCTGGTACGGCGAGCCCTCCAGCAGCCTCTCGAAGGACTGCTGGAGCGTGCGCGAGTACGGGTCGCCCGGCTTGTCGTAGACCAGGAGCGCCTTGCCGGGCGAGACGTCGGCGAAGGAGGCGAGGGCGCGGGCCTCGTCGGTGTTGGTGGGGGAGACCCGGGCGAGCCCGGGGTAAGGGTCCTTGCCGTCCTGCCCGTTGGCGAGGTCGTCGGCCGTGATGGAGGAGCCGATCACCGGGATGCCGAGCCGGGTGAGCTCCTTGACGGCCTTCTTGTTGTTCTCGGTGCTCAGGCCGACGCCGGTCACCGCGCGCAGCCGGTCGGGCCCGGTGGTCATCCCCGCCAGCTGGTCGACCGTGTGCTGCCACTGCTCGCCGGTGGTACCGGGGTTGGCGAGCACGAGCCGGATCTTCGGAGTCTGGTCGTTCGAGTCGTGGTTGGCCCGGTACTGCGCGAGATAGGCGCCCTGAAGCTCGTGCAGCGCGTCTCCAAGGTTGTCCGCGTCGGTCGCCGTGAAGGGTTCGAACAGGGCGACGGTGACCCAACTGCCGGGCTTGAGCCTCTTGTTCTCCGCGTCGATCGCCCGTACGGCCTCGGTGAACTGGGCGCGGCCCCAGTTGTACGCGCTTGCCGAGACGCCCACGCACTCGTCACTGCCCTCGGCACGCTCGACGCCGGGGGCACAGGAACGGTCCTCCTGCGCCAGTGTCGTACCGCCCCAGACGCCGAAGGCGACGAGGACGGCCGCCAGCAGCAGGGCGATGTACCGCCGGAACCTGATCTCCCAGACGTCCTCGCGCAACCACACCCACCAGCGCGCCATTTATCCGCCCCCGTCCTGAGTCATGAGTTGGCCCCGCCGTCCCGCGTCACGAGTCGGCTTCGCCGTCCTGAGTCATGAGTTGGCTCCGCCTTCGTCGTCCTCGTCGCCCGGGACACGGAAGGGCCGGCCCGCGAGCGCGTCCGCCGGCCAGTCCCTGGAGGCCCGCCACAGCAGGGCGTTGCCCGCGGGCCGCAGATTCGACAGCTGCTCCAACTCGAACCGCAGCCGCTCGGTCACCTTCGGGTCCGGCAGCACCAGCGGGTCGGTCAACTGCCAGACGGCGTGCAGGAGTCGGCGTACCCGCAGATGCAGTACGGCGTCCACGTCGTCCGGCGGGGACTGCGCGGCGTCCGTGCGGCCGAGCGCGACGGCTGCCCGGTTGTCGTGGCCGTCGAAGTCGTGGCCGTCCGGATCGTGTGCGTGGTAGTAGGGCGCGGAGGCGATGAACACCAGCGCCGACAGCCAGCCGCGCGTGTCGACGCGGTGGAAGGTGTCGCGAAGGTAGGCGACCGCGAAGTCCGGTTTCCCCAGGGCGAGTTCGTGGTGCAGCCGGTACTGGGCGCGGCCGGGGTTGTCGCCGCTTCCGGGTACGTCCGTGTAGTGGTCGATGAGGGTGCGGTGCGCGGCCCGCCACTGCTCGTGGCCGGGGTCGCGGTGGTGCAGGCGCAACAGCAGCAGGGCGCGCAGGAACGGGTCGCCGACGAACTGGTCCGCCGCCACCGGCCAGCCCTCCCCGGCGAGCCGCGCCTCCAGGCCCAGCACGCCCGACACGCCGAAGTCGTCCGGAAGTTGGGCCTGAGCCAGTGCGCGCGCCGAGTCGGGGTCGTGGGCGGCGGCGAGCACGGTCAGCTCGTCCAGGCTGTCGCCGGGCACCAGCCTGTCCAGGAGCTCCTGGTAGGCGGCCCGTCCGTCGCGGTCGTCCAACAGGGCGACCTCGGTGGTGAGCAGCGCGCCCAGGGTGGCGGCCTCCGGAAGGTTCTGGTGGGCGGACTCGGCGAGCAGGGCGATGCCGAGCGGATTGCCGCCGGTCAACCGGTGCGTGGCGTGCGGAAGTTGGGGCGGGACCGGGACGTCGAGGCAGGTGGCGCCCACGATGTGCAGGGTGTCGTCCGGGGTCAGCGGCGGCAGCGACACGAGCAGCGCGCGCGAGGAGGGCGAGGTGTCCGGCGTCCAGTCGCTGCGCCGGGCGACGTCGGGCAGGGTGCGGCGGACGGCGTTGCGGAGCGCCGGATGACTGTATCCCCGTAGCGAGGCGAAGAAGACGACCTGGTCGGCGATGCCGTCGGCGCGGTCCCGCAGCACCGACTCCATGAGGCCCAGGCCCGCGGGTGCCTGCACGTTGTCGACGAGCACGACGGGGCGGCCGAGCCGATGCGAGCGCTGCAAGGCCCCCGTGTACGCGTCGTCGAGGTCCGCCAGCAGGGCTCGTACGAGATAACGCTCCGCGTGGGTACGGGAGTTGCCGCCCGCTCGGAAATGCCGGGAGAGGAGAATCAGCCCCAGCTTCGGGTTGCCGCCCGCGTTCGGGTAGTCGCGGTACCAGGCCGCCGCCCTGCGCAGCCGGTGGTGGGTGGGGGAGACGCCCTCCGAGAACGCCTCCAGGGTCGCTTCGATGATCGGCTCAAGCACCGGTCCCGTACCGGACATGGAGGCGATCAGCTTGGCGACGACCTTGTTCACCCAGCGGTTCGCGAAGCCGGAGAGCCAGGAACCGGACTCGTTCAGGAGCAGGATCCGTTCCGCCTCCTGCCGGATGCGCGGCAGGTCACGGTCGCTCCAGCCGCTCGCCGCGACGGCCAGCAGCCCGGCCGCGAGCCGCGGGAAACTGATCCGCTTGGCCCCCGTCACCGGCTCCGCGAGCTGCTCGGCGATCGTGGTGAGCGCCTGCGCGAGGGGCGACCAGGACTCGGCGGGACGCTCCTGCGGCGGCCCCGCGAACTGCGCCTCCTCGCCGTCGATCAGCGCGACCGGCGTATGCCCCTTGCACGCGTTGCGCAGCTCGGCGAGCAGCGCGCTCTTGCCGAGGCCACGACCGCCCGCGAACACCACGAAGGGCAGTTCCTTCGGGTGTTCCTGCGGCGTCGAGCGGTGCTGGTACGGACGCAGGCCGACGAGCCGTGGAGCGAGACCGGGCGGATCGCTGTCGAACAGCGCCCCTCGGCCGTGCAGCCCTCTGTGCACCGCAACTCCCCCCGGGGCGGTCCGATCCGATGTGCTGCTGTGAGGTGTATCAACACCAGTGTAAAAAGGGGGACTTGGTTCGGGATAGGGCGCCTGGTGACCGTTGGGTTACGAAAGTTCGCTGTCTGTCAGTGGACTGTGATCGAGTCGAGCTTCTCCCGCAGGTAGACATGAGAGTCCACGGGCGGGTACGCGACCCGGCCCACCGGCGCCGGTACGGACTCCACGAGCGTCCCCGGTGTGCACTCGCCGAAGTAGACCAGCGACATCAGCTCCTCGGCGGGCACGTCGGCCGGCGGAGGCAGCACCCGGTGCCGGCCCGAGCGCCACCTGTCGCCCGTCCAACGGGCCATCAGATCCCCGATGTTGATGGTGAACGCCGCCGGATCGAAGGGCGCGTCCTCCCAGCCGCCCTCGTCCGTGAAGACCTGGAGCCCGCCCTTGCCGGCCTGCCGGTCGAGGATCGTGACGGTCCCGAAGTCGGTGTGCGGGCCGATGCGGAACTGGTTCTCCTGCGGCTCGCCGATGATCTCCGTACCCGGATACCAGTTGATGTTGAAGCCGTACGTCGGGTGGTCCATGTGCTGCGTGAAGAAGTCCGGCTCCAGACCGAGGGCCTCGCCGAGCAGCGCGAGCAGATGGTTCTCCAGCTCGCCCATCCGCGTCAGGTACTCCTCGCACAGCTTCTGCAGCTCCGGCGCCTCGGCGGGCCAGACGTTCGGCGCGTACCACTCCGCGTTGGTCTCCGGGTCCTCGAACGCCTCGTGCGTCGCGAAGGTCAGCGACTCCTTGAGGTCCGGCGGGGTCTGCGTACCCTCCGAGTACCCGTTCGCCTCGGCCCCCGGACCGAGCCAGCCACGGCCGCCGACCCGGGCGGTGTACGGCTCCTTCGCCGCGGCGGGCAGGACGAAGAAGCGGCGGGCCGCCTCACGGATGTCGCTGCGCAGCGACGGGGCCACGCCGTGTCCCGTGACGAGCAGGAAACCGGCGGTCCGGAGGGCCTGGTCGACGGTGCGGGCGATGTCGGCGCGGGCGTCCGGGTCGCCGGAGAGCCAGGGGCGCAGGTCGATGGTGGGGATGCGGGGGGTGGTGGGGGCTCCGGGGTGGGCCTCGGGAGTGGGGGCTTCAGTCACCAATGTCCTCGTTCCAAAGGGCGGGGTGGTTCTTGATGAAGTCGCGCATCAGGGCGGTGCACTCAGGGTCGTCGAGGACCACGATCTCAACGCCGTTTTCGGCGAGCCAGTCGTGTCCACCGTGGAATGTGGCGGCCTCGCCGACCACCACCCGTGAGATGCCGAACTGCCTGACCAGACCGCTGCAGTACCAGCAGGGGGAGAGGGTGGTCACCATCGTCGTACCGCGGTACGAGCGCTGCCGTCCCGCGTCCCGGAAGGCCGCCGTCTCCGCGTGCATCGACGGGTCGCCGTCCTGGACGCGGCGGTTGTGGCCGCGGCCGAGGAGGGTGCCGTCCGGGCCGTACAGCGCGGCCCCGATGGGGACACCGCCCTCGGCGAGCCCGGCGCGGGCCTCGGCGAGAGCGGTGGCCAGCCAGGCGCGGGCCTGGGCGTGGGCCATGGGCTGATCGGGGTCCATGGGTGGATGCATGCCTCCACTGTCCGGTGGCGCAAACCCCGGGGCAACGTCTGGGCCCCTCGGCCAGGTCAGCAGCCGCGGCCGCCCGCCCGTACTGCGTTCTCACTGTTTCTGACCGGTCGACGATCAAGGTGAAGGTGAGGGGGCACGACGCAACCCTGGAGAGACTCCGCGTCGACCGGCAGTTCTAAGAGGCCGGAGTCAAAAGCCCCGACCCTCTCCACCTCGCGGAGGTCTTCGGGCTCGACGAGAAGACCGCGATGCGCTCCGAGGACTTCGCACGTGCCCTGCTGGAGCACGCCGCCGAGTGGCCATCGCAGTGAAACCCGCTCGACCTGGTTACCTCCGTGAAGCGATCCTTGGGCATGGAGTTCCTCTGTTACCACCGCGACCGGCCCGACTCCCTGCCGCTGCGCGACGAGCTGCTGGAAGAGCATTGGTCCTATATGGACCGGTACGCGAAGGAGTTGATCGCCCGGGGCCCGACTCTC
This sequence comes from Streptomyces sp. NPDC058470, assembly GCF_042721055.1. Classification (NCBI taxonomy): domain Bacteria; kingdom Bacillati; phylum Actinomycetota; class Actinomycetes; order Kitasatosporales; family Streptomycetaceae; genus Streptomyces; species Streptomyces sp. NPDC058470. Next base: position 140,819 of record NZ_JBHXMF010000002.1, on the reverse strand, counting down.
GCCGACGACGGCGACACACCCACCGGCAGTGTGCACATCCTCGACCTGCCCGACCCCGTCGCCGCCCGCGCGTTCGCCTTCGAGGAGCCCGGCTACCAGGCCGGCGTCTACCGGGACGTGCTGCTGCGGCGGTGGCGCAACACGCTCGGGCGCACCATGTGGGACTTCCCCGGCGGCCGGACCGGTGGCAGCCGGTACCTGGTGCTCGGCCTCGGCATGGGGCAGGCCGCCGACCTCGCGGTGCCGCCCGACCGGGAGGAGTTGATCGCCTACGGGCCGCTGCTGTCCGACAACGGTGCCACCTGGCTGGGCACGGCGGCGTTGCTCCGGGCGCCGGACCCAGACACGGCACGCGCCATCCTGACCCCGGACTGGTACGCCGACATCGAGGTACACAACTGGCAGTTCGGCGGGCGGCCGTCATGACCCGAGGGCGTCCAGGCCGACGGCACCGCCGAAGCCCTTCGGCTCGCTCAGCATCCCGACAAGGGCATCGCCTACGTGCCCTTCTCCCCGCTCGGCGGCTTCACCCCGCTGCAGTCCACGGCGCTTTCCGCCGTGGCTACCTGGCTGGATGCGACGCCGATGTCGGTCGCCCTGGCCTGGCTGCGTCGGCGGTCACCGAACATCCTGCTCATTCCCGGTACCTCGTCGGTGGCGCACCTGAGCGAGAACGTCGTCGGCGCGGGACTCTCGCTCTCCGACGAGGAACTCGCCGAGTTGGACAAGATCGGCTACTAGGGGAGACGAGGGCTTGGCGCACGATCTGGCATGGATGTTCCTCAACTCCTGATGAGCGTGCTGGTCGGATGAGCGTGTGCAGGTCGGACAGGCGGGGTCTCAGCCCTCAGTGCCGGCCGCCCCCACCCGCAACAGCAACTTCCCCGTACTGGTCCGCGCCCCCATCAGCCGATGAGCCTCCCAGGCCTCCGCGAGGCCGAACTCCGCGGTCACCGGCAGGACCACCGCCCCCTCGGCTACCGTCCGAAACGCCCGCCCGGCGATCTCGCGCAGCTCGCCGGGCGCCGTTGCGGCCAGGCTGAGGATGGAGAACCCGGCGACGGAGAGACCCGTGGGGTACAACTCCGGCTGACCCACCCGCCAGGGCTCGGCCGAGCTCGCGTTGCCGAAGGAGACGAGGCGTCCGAAGGGGGCCAGGGAGGCGAGGCTGCCGCGCAGGGTCTCGCCGCCGACCGGGTCCAGGGCCAGGTCGACCCCGCGGCCGTCCGTCGCGCCGCGCACCTCGTCCGTGAAGGTCCCGACGAAGACCTCGTCGTAGCCGTGGTCGAGGGCGTACTTCGCCTTGGCGGCGCCCGACACGACCCCGTACACGGCCCCGGCACCGGCGGCCTTCGCCAACTGACCCGCCACCGTGCCGACTCCACCGGCCGCCCCCTGCACGAGGACCGTCTCACCGGTCTTGAGACGTCCCACGGTGTGGATCAGCGCGTACGCCGTCGGCAGCACCGTCGGGAGTGTGGCGCCGGTGCGCAGATCGATGCCGTCCGGGAGCGGGAACACGGTCAACGCGTCCGCCACGGCCACCTCGGCGTACGCGCCTCCCGCGGTCAGAGCGGCGACCTCCTGGCCAGGGCGCAGTCCCTCGACGCCGGTGCCGATCGCCCGTACCCGGCCCGAGACCTCAAGTCCCGGACGGAAAGGGAGACTTGGGACCCGGTAACCGTCCGAGCGTGCCTTCAGGTCCGCGAAGTTCACACCGGCGTAGGCGACGTCGATGCTCACCTGGCCCGGACCCGGTTCCGGTACCTCCGCCTCGACGACCTCCAGGACCTCGGGACCGCCGTACCCCCTGAGTTCGACCGCACGCATGGCACACCCCTCGTAAGCACTCGACAGCAACCCGACAGATACCGACTGTTCAACGAAAGTCGAACACTCCAGAGTGTATGGTTTTCATCGAACACTCGGCAAGGCGGCACGGCAGCAGGGCTGCAAGGTCGCAGTGTGGAATGGCGGCAGGCCGAGGAGGGGAGGCGGACATGGCGGATCGCACCAATCACCCTGCGACTACCAATCACTCTGCGACTACCGGCCACCCTGCGACTACCGGTCAGCGGGCGGCCACCAGCCATCGAGCGGCCCCCGAGCACACCCACCCCGACGAGGTCCCGGTGCAGACCGCCCTCGCCGCCCTCGCGGATCCGGTACGCCTCACGCTCGTACGGGAACTGGCCGGATCCCCCGTCTGGACCCGCAGTTGCGGCAGCTTCGACGTGCCCGTCGGCAAGGCGGCCCTCAGCCACCACTTCACGGTCCTGCGCGGCGCGGGCCTCGTCGAGCAGCGCGACGAGGGCCCCAAGCGCGTCAACCGCCTCCGCCGCGAGGAGTTCGACACCCGCTTCCCGGGACTCCTCGCGCTCGTGCTGCGTGAGACGTAGGCCGCTCGTGCCGCCTGAGACGTAGGCCACTCGTGCTGCGCGAGATCCGGGCGCTCAACAGCCGTCCGCCGGCTCCATGACCGCGTAGTCCGCGAAGTTGCGGCGGTACCTGGAGTGCCGGGTCTGCTGGGTGTGTCTGCGCTGCCACTCCTCGACCTCCGCCGGGCCCCGGCAGGGGCCGGACGCGGCGCCGCAGTCGGCCTCGTCGCCCGAGACGCACCGTGCCTCGTACTCGGGTTCCGCTGTCGCGTCCTGCACGATCGAGTACGGCACGTAGCGGAAGATCCGACGGTGGCTGCTGCCTGGCACCTCGTGGCCTGTCCGTAGATGACGGCGCAGCAGCACGTTGGCGTCGGTCTCCTCGGTGCCGTCGCAGCGGGCGCGGGCTTCGTCACGCCGTACGGCGAGGTCCTCGCACGTCGCGCAACCGGCGAGGGGCTCGGGCGGGCGGCTCACGTCATCGCCCTGGAGCGACGCCACCCCACCCGCCCGCCCGGAACGGCTGTTGGCGGCCCGCACTCCCGCGCTGAGCCGTTCCTCCGCCGTGGCCCGACGGATCAACGCCGGGTCGGCCTGCCACTCCCGGCCGCCGCCGACGGGGCGCAGCATCGCGTACCGGCCTGCCGCGTCCCGGTACTCGCCGACCTTGTCCGTCCGCGGGTCGTAGACCAACGTCCCCTTCTCCCACTGCTCCGCCATGCTCACTCCGTACGTTCGTCATCACTCTGGGTGTATCGAGCGTGGCTCAGGGGAACGGTCGGTATCAATGGCGGACGCGTGACAGTGGTCCACTGTCACGGAGGGGGTGCGGTGAGCCGACGTAATGCCGACGGGGGAGCGGCCGTCACGACCGCCGCCGTGTTCGGGGAGGTGTTGAAGCACTACCGCGAGGCGCATGTCCTGACGCAGGAGGATCTCGCGCGCCGGATCCCGTGCGACCGCTCTCAGGTGGCCCGCGTGGAGGCGGGGGCGCGGGTACCCCAGGACACCTTCGCGAAGACCTGCGACGAACTGCTCGATACCGGCGGGGTGTTGCTGCGGCTGTGGAGCAGGATCGACTGGTATCCGCAGGTGGAGCATCCGGACTGGTTCCGGCGGCGGGCCGAGATGGACGCGGTGGCGGTGGCTCTGCGGGAGTATCAAGAGCGGGTTGTCCCGGGCCTGTTGCAGACAGAGGACTACGCGCGAGCGCTGTTCGGTCGCCGACTGTCCAACCCCGAAGAGGTGGAGGAGCGGGTCCGGGCCCGACTGAGCCGACAGCAGCGATTCCTGGAGCCTGACGGCCCGTTCTACGCTGCCGTGCTGGACGAGAGCTGTTTGCGTAACGCGGTGGGGAGCCCGGCTGTCATGCGTGACCAGTGTGCGCATCTGCTGCGTGTCGCCCGGCACGCCAATATCCACATCCAGCTCACCCCGGCCGACCTCTTCGGGCTCGACCGCCCCAGCGGCTCCATCTCGTTGATCACGCTGCCGGACGGGCATCAGTGGGTCTACTCGGAAGCGCTGGACCGCGGCCATTTCAACGACGATCCGGCCGTCTACGCTCGCCACAGCCATACCTATGATGTGCTCAGGGCGGACGGTCCGTCAGCCTACGAGTCCGCCGCTCTGATCAGCGACGTGATGGAGGGGTACGAG
>NZ_JBHXMF010000002.1:112094-136685 GCF_042721055.1 Streptomyces sp. NPDC058470 | reverse complement strand
TGCTCTGATCAGCGACGTGATGGAGGGGTACGGGCATCATGGACAGGCACGAGCTGAGCGCGGCGACCTGGATCAGGAGCAGCTACAGCGACGCCAACGGCGGCAACTGCATCGAAGTGGCCCCCGATTTCCCCGCCGTCGTCCCCGTCCGTGACAGTAAGAACCCGCACGGCCCGGTGCTGGTCATCGACCGCGCGGCCTGGGCGGCGTTCGTGTCGGCCGTACGGCGGTAGTCAGCCTGCCTCCGGCTTCCGGGCCAGGATGAACGCCTGAGCCGTCTTCTCCGGCGCCTCAGCCTCGCGCACCAGCCGCGCCACCTCTACGAACCCCGCCGCGCGCAGCAGTTCGGCGACCCGCTCGGGTGGGAAGCGGTGGACTTCGAGGTCCAGGTCGTGGCCGTACGCGTGCGCCAGATGCACGTGCTCGTCGCCCACCTTGAAGGCGAGGAGGAGATGACCGCCGGGGATCAGTATTCGCTCGAACTCGGCGAAGAACAGCGGTAGTTCGTCCACCGGTGTGTGCACCGTGGAGTACCAGGCGAGGGCTCCGGCCAGGGCGTCGTCCTTGATGCTGTCCAGGGCGGTCATCGAGCCGACCTCGAACCGCAGATGCGGATGGTCGCGCCGGGCCACCGCCACCATCCCGGGGGACAGGTCGATGCCGAACGCGTCGAGGCCGAGCGCCTCCAGGTGCGCAGTCACCCGACCCGGCCCGCAGCCCAGGTCCGCGACGGGCCCGCCCCCGCCCGCCCGTACGTGCTCGGCGAACGCGGCGAGCATCGCCCGGTCCAGCGGCTTGTTCTCCAGCTGGTCCCTGAGGAGCTCGGCGTAGTCGGCGGCGACGGCGTCGTACGACGTCCGGGTGGCGTCCGGGTGAGAGGTCATGGCCGGAAGGCTAGAGCCAGGATCTGACAGCGCCATCGCCATTCTGACGGCACCATCGCCATATTGGATCCTGTATGCCATCCTGTGGCGATGACCTATGGCGACGACGCGACAATCGACGACATCCTCACCGGCGCCGGAGACATCTGGGCCGTGGTCGGACTGTCCAGCAACCCCGAACGGGCCGCCTACCGGGTGGCCGAGAAGCTGCAGCGCATCGGCAAGAAGGTGGTGCCCGTGCACCCCAAGGCCGAGACGGTGCACGGCGAGCAGGGCTACGCCTCGCTCGCGGAGATCCCCTTCCCGGTGGACGTGGTGAACGTTTTCGTCAACTCCGCCCTGGCCGGCGACATCGCCGACCAGGCTGTGGCGCTCGGTGCGAAGGCGGTCTGGTTCCAGATCGACGTCATAGACGTGGCCGCGTACGACCGGACCCGTGAGGCCGGCCTGCGGATGGTGATGGACCGCTCCGCGGGACGGGAGATCACCCGGCTGGGACTACTGGCCTGAGCCATCGGCGCCATCGGCTGATCGATCCGCGCCATCGGCTGATCGATTCACGGCATCGCTGATCGATCCGCGCCATCGCCCCTGCCGATCCCCCCATCGGCAGGACCCCCCACTGGCTCGTGGACCGGCCATGGCCCCCGCTCGTAGCTTCGGAGCCATGGCCTACGAAAGCAGCCCCGAGCACAAGGGCACCGTCCAGCTCACCGCCGCGATGGTGCTCTCCGGAACGCTCGGCATCTTCGTTGTCGAGTCCGGCGCCTCGCCGTTCAACGTCGTCTTCTTCCGCGTCCTCTTCGGCGCCCTCGCCCTCGGCGGCTACGCCCTCGCCCGCGGCTACTTCCGCGACCACGGCCTCACGCCGCGCAAACTCGGACTGGCCGCGCTGGGCGGGGTGTTCATCGTCTTCAACTGGGTCCTGCTCTTCCAGTCGTACGAGAACACGTCGATCTCGGTCGCGACGGTCGTCTACCACACGCAACCGTTCTACGTCGTCCTGCTGGGCGCACTGCTCTTCCGCGAGCGACTCACCGCGGCGAAGGTCGGCTGGGTCCTCGTCGCCTTCATCGGCCTGATCCTGGTCTCCGGGATCGGCCCGGCCGACTTCACCGGAGGCGACACGACGTACCTCCTCGGCATCGGCCAGGCCCTCCTGGCAGCCGTCCTCTACGGCCTCTCCACCCTCGTGACCAAGCGCATCACCGGAGTACGCCCGCACCTCATCGCTCTCGTCCAAGTCCTCATCGGCATACCGCTGTTGCTCCCCTTCGCCGACTTCGGCGCGATGCGTGGCACGGGAGCGGACTGGGGCTGGCTGGTCGGGCTCGGGCTCATCCACACGGGCCTGATGTACGTCCTTCTGTACTCCGCGTACGCCAAACTCCCGACCGCGAAGATCGCCGTACTCGCCTTCACCTACCCGGCGGTCGCGATGGTCGCCGACTGGGCGGTGTACGGCCACCACATCGGCCTCGTCCAGGCGTTGGGTGTCCCGCTGATCGTGCTGGCGAGCCTGCGCGTCACCCTGGCGAAGCAGCCGGAGACCGCGCCCGTGGAGGTCACAACTCCGACGACTCTGACGACTCCGACGCCTGCTCCCGAACCAACCGCCTCGCCTGCTCCACGAACAGCCGCACATGTGCCGGAAGCCGCTTCCCGGCCCGCCACGCGAGCTGAGTCCGAAGCGTGAACGGCGCCTCCCACGGCAGCCGCAGGAGGCTGCCGTCGGCCAGTTCCGCGGCGACCGTCACCTCGGGCAGCAGCGCGATCCCGAGGCCCGCCGCCGCGGCACGCTTGGTCGCCTCGATCGTCCCGAACTCCAGGAAGGCCACGGGGGAGCCTTCCTGGACAAGGGAGTTGAGCTCCCGCTCGAACAAGTCACGGTAGGCGCAGCCGGGTTCGGTGCCGAGCAGGGACTCCCGTACGAGATCGGTCGTGAACACCGCGGCGGACGCCAGCCGATGGCCCGGCGCGGTGACGAGCGCCAGCGGTTCGACCGCGAGCACCACGGTCTCAAGGCCCGCGTGCTCGGTCTCCCGCTCCATCAGGAAGCCCACGTCGTACGTGCCCTGCCGCAGCGCCTGCCGGGTCTCGTCACCGATGGTCGTGCGGAGCGAGAGCCGGACGGCCGGGTAGCGGTGGTGGAACAGCTCAAGGAGGGGGAGCAGGCGGTACGCGGTCAGCGACTCCATCGTGCCGACGGTCAGCGCACCGGCCGGCTCGGCGGCGCCGACGACCGCCGCCCGCGCCTCCTCGCTCAGCTCGATGAGCTGCCGGGCGTACGGGAGAAGCCGCTCGCCCGCCTCGGTCAGCCGGATCCTGCTCCCCAGCCGGTCGAAGAGCTCGGTCCCCAGCGAGGACTCCAGGGCGCGGATCTGACCGGTCACGCTGGACTGCGCGTACTTCAGCTCGGCGGCGGCCTGCGTGAAGCTCAGCACGGTCGCGACCTTCTCGAAGGTGACGAGCAGCCGCAGTTCCGTGTCGGCCATGGCGAGCTCACATCTCGTTCGTGTAAGGCAAGGCGGGCTCAGATCTCGTTCGTGCAGGGCGTGCAGGGCGTGCAGGGCGTGTCGGCCGTACCGTGCTCAGGCCTCGTCCTCGCGCTCGCGCCGTTTCAGTTCCTCCTCGCGGCGCTGGAGGTCCGCCTCCCACTTCTTGAGGAGCGCCTCGTCGTCTTTGCCGCCGCCCTTGTCGTCCTTCTTCAGGGACTTGAGGAACTCGGGGTTGTCGTCCGGCGCGACGAACCCCGTGCGCTGGTCGCGGCGCCACGCGGAGGGCGCGGCGCCGTCTCCGGGCGCCCTGCGCGCCTTGCCCGCCACCAGCCAGGCGACCGGGCCGACCAGCACCTCGCCGAAGAGCAGGATGATGATCACCCACACCACCTTCGGCAGACCCCGCACCTCCCTCTCCGGCGTGTTCAGGCAGTCGATGAAGGCGTAGATCCACAGCGCCAGGACCAGCAGGAAGGGCAGATACCTGAGCATGGGCGGACGTTCCCCCAGTGAGCGGCGGCGGGGCGGTGAAGGGCCCCGGTGACGGGCACAGGTTATCGGGTGGCCGATACTGGGACGCATGGCTTACGACGATCTTCGCTCCCTGTTGCGGGCCCTGGAGCGCGAGGGTGACCTCAAGCGCATCAAGGCCGAGGTCGACCCGTATCTGGAAGTCGGGGAGATCGTCGACCGGGTGCAGAAGGCCCAGGGCCCGGCGCTGCTCTTCGAGAACGTCCGCGGGTCGGCGATGCCGCTCGCGATGAACGTCTTCGGAACCGACCGGAGACTGCTGAAGGCCCTCGGCCTGAAGTCGTACGGCGACATCTCCGAGAAGATCGGCGGGCTGCTGAAGCCCGAGCTGCCGCACGGGTTCGTCGGGGTCCGCGAGGCCTTCGGGAAGCTCGGCGCGATGGCCCACGTACCGCCGAAGAAGGTCAAGGACGCGCCCGTCCAGGAGGTCGTGCTCCGGGGCGAGGACGTGGACCTGGACCAGCTTCCGGCGCTGTTCACCTGGCCGCAGGACGGCGGGTCCTTCTTCAACCTGGGCCTCACCCACACCAAGGACCCCGACTCCGGCATCCGCAACCTCGGGCTGTACCGCCTCCAGCGTCACGACAAGCGCACCATCGGCATGCACTGGCAGATCCACAAGGACAGCCGCAACCACTACCAGGTGGCGGCGCGGCGCGGCGAGCGGCTGCCGGTCGCCATCGCCTTCGGATGTCCGCCCGCCGTGACGTACGCCGCGACAGCCCCGCTGCCCGGTGACATGGACGAGTACCTCCTCGCCGGGTTCATCCAGGGCAAGCGGATCGAGTTGGTCGACTGCAAGACGGTGCCGTTGCAGGTGCCGGCGAACGCCGAGGTCGTCATCGAAGGGTGGCTGGAGCCGGGCGAGATGCTCCCGGAGGGGCCGTTCGGCGACCACACCGGGTTCTATACGCCGCAGGAGCCGTTCCCGGCGCTGACCATCGACTGCGTGACGATGCGGAAGCGGCCGCTGATCCAGTCGATCGTCGTAGGCCGCCCTCCGACGGAGGACGGACCCCTCGGCCGGGCGACGGAGCGGTTCTTCCTCCCCCTGCTCAAGATCATCGTGCCGGACATCGTGGACTACCACCTGCCCGAAGCGGGCGGTTTCCACAACTGTGCGATCGTCGCGATCGACAAGAAGTACCCCAAGCACGCCCAGAAGGTGATGCACGCTGTGTGGGGAGCCCACATGATGTCCCTCACCAAGCTGATCGTGGTCGTCGACTCCGACTGCGACGTCCACGATCTGCACGAGGTCGCGTGGCGGGCGCTCGGCAACACGGACTACTCCCGCGACCTCACCGTCGTGGAGGGCCCGGTCGACCACCTCGACCACGCCTCGTACCAGCAGTTCTGGGGTGGCAAGGCGGGCATCGACGCCACGAGGAAGTGGCCCGAGGAGGGCTACACCCGGGACGGGGGCTGGCCCGAGATGGTGCTGTCCGACCCGGAGACGGCGTCGAAGGTCGACCGCCGCTGGAAGGAGTACGGCCTGTGAGGTCGCTCAACAACGGAAAGGCGGGAGGCCGGTGACCAGCGCTTCCGCGGCACTCCCGCAGCCGGGCCGCACCAAGGCGTTCCTGCGTCTCGTCATGATCGAGCACTCGGTGTTCGCGCTGCCTTTCGCCTACATCGCCGCGCTGACCGCGATGTTCCGGTGGGACGGCAACGTCCACTGGGGACGGCTGCTGCTCGTCACCGTCGCGATGGTCGGGCTGCGTACGTTCGCCATGGCCGCGAACCGGATCATCGACCGCGAGATCGACGCCCGCAATCCCCGTACGGCCCATCGCGAACTGGTCACCGGCGCGATGAGCGTGAAGCACGCCTGGACCGGCGCGCTCGTCGCCCTCGTCTTCTTCCTCGGCGCCGCGGCCCTGCTCAACCCGCTGTGCCTGGCCCTCGCGCCCCTCGCGGTCATCCCGATGGTCGTGTACCCGTACGGCAAGCGGTTCACGAACTTCCCGCAGGCCATCCTCGGTCTCGCCCAGGCCATGGGCCCGATCGGCGGCTGGCTGGCGATCAGTGGCGAGTGGTCCTGGGACGCGGTGATCCTCGGGCTCGCGGTCGGCATCTGGATCGGCGGCTTCGACCTGATCTACGCCTGCCAGGACGTCGAGACGGACCGCGCGGTCGGCGTGATGTCGGTGCCGGCCCGCTTCGGCATCCCCGCCGCGATCCAGGGCGCGCGCGTCTGCCACGCCCTCACCACGGCCCTGCTGGTCTGGTACGCCCTCGCCACCGACGCCGGAACGTTCTTCTGGGTCGGCCTGGTGATCGTCACGGGCGCCTTCCTCTACGAGCACTCCCTCGTCAAGCCGCACGACCTGTCCCGCCTGAACCGCGCGTTCTTCAGCGTCAACGGGTTCATCGGGATCGCGCTGTTCGTGTGCGCGCTGCTGGACCTGCTGGTGCGCGGGCTCAGCGTTTGAGCTCCTCCTCGGGCTCAAGCCCGAGGAGTCCGGCCTTCTCGAATGTACGGACGACCGCGGTTGCCCCCAGTCGTCCCCACCGCGGCCCGGCGCTACTCGTCAGCTGAGGGAGCTGTCTATTGAGGACAGTGGCACGGAGTACAGCACCCGTTGCGGAATCGCGGTGTCGGTACCTGTCCAGTGCCCCGCGCTGTCGGCCGCCCATTCGGTGAGCGTCCACACCCGGCCTGTACTCCACCAATAGGACATGCTCTCGGTGTGCTGGCCCCAGCAGGCGTACGTGATGTCCTGCCCGCAGTTGGCGGCCGCCTTGGCTCCGGTGGTGTTCTGCCGCCACAGGATGCCGTGCTGGCCGACACCGCCGCGCGCGTCGTCGACGTAGAAGTTCGGTGTGCCGCCGCTGGTGGCGCTGTGCGAGAGCACGCCCTGCAGCCCGACGGCCTTCGTCTCGTACGCCTTCGAGGCGTTCACGTAGCCGCTGCTGTCCGTGGCGAGGTAGCCGGGCTCGGAGCTGAAGTTGTAACGCCAGATGCGGGCCGGCTGCGTGCCGCCGGACGAGAACCACTCGGTGGCGACGAGACTGTCCGGCGCGCTGCTGCGGTCCAGCGAGATGGAGCCGAAGCACGGCCGGGAGTTGTCGTTGGCCGAGTTGCAGGCCCCGCCGGCGAGGCTGTAGGAGCCGATGGCCGGCATCACGTACTGGTTGCCGTCCGCCGACCATCCGCCGCTCACCTTGCCGACCGCGGAGCTGTTGACGGTCGCCTGGAGGATGCGGTTCATGTCGAAGACGTACATCACGTTGTTGTCGGCGTCCCCCGCCCACGACGTGACGATCAGCTTGTCCTGGTACCAGACCATGCCGCCCAGGTGGGACTTGAGCGCGCGGTAGTCGGTGCCGCCGTTGAGCGGGATGACCGGCAGCACCCAGCGGTACTTGAAGTTACCCGGGTCGTTGGCGTCGATGAAGGCGATACGGCCCATGTGCTCGGTGGTGGTGGTGCCGTTCTGTCCCCACCCGGACAGGATGACCTTGTTGGTGCCCCACACACCGTCGTTGTCCGCGTCTCCGGAGGAGGTCACGGACTGCGGCAGCCAGTCCTGTGTCACCGCGTCACCGGTGTCCCAGCAGTACGAGGACTCAGCGGTCGGTTTCACCGGCAGGGCGGCGGTCTCGGTCCCGCGGCAGTTCGCCGCGTTCCGCATCGGGTGGTTGGCACTGGCGAGGACCTGGTCGACCCCGCGGGACGTGCCCATCTCGCTCGCCAGTTTGTCAAGAGAGACCGTCGAGACCCGGTGCTCGACCAGTTGGAGCTTCGACAGCTCCGAGGAGGAGGTGATCGTGGTCAGCGCACCGGGGTTGTCGCCGGGGGCCGCCTGAGCGGTGCCCGCCGGTACTAACAACATGGCCACCGCCAAGTACACGGTGGCCACAGCAGGTCTTAAGCCATTTCTGCGCATCCCTGGATCCTCACGTGACAGATGTTGAGGCGAGGTTGACCGCGACTCTCAGCGACCGACGATGGGTCATCGGACGGGTGGGTCGTTCAATTCCGGGAACGAGGCGCTGAGTTCCACCCACCTACGCAACACATTCAGGGCAGTGAGGCGGGCCGGGGCCCGGCGCACTCGGCGCCGGGCCCCGAGAAGCGACTACCGGATGGCGGCGTATCTACAGGCAGTGACCACGTCTCCCGCGTACTCGCAGACCTTTATGGAGATGTGGCTGGTCTCACTGACGTCCTTCGCGAACGTAGCGCAGCTTCCGTCGTTGCTCGGGTCGTTGCCCTTGATGAGAACGGTGCCGTTGCCCGCATCACTGCTGGAATTAGGGGTGTAGATGTAACCGCGAACCCCGTATCCGTCCGAGCTCACGTCGCAGACCTTAAGAGTGTCGCCGTCTTCCGTCCATGCTGCGTAGCCGCCATAGGTGCCGGTGTAGAGATAACCGTCGGCGTACGAAGTTCCTCCGCCGATCAGGAGTCCGGCTGCCGCCAGGACAACGGCCCCGGTCAATCGGTACTTCATGTTTTCTCCTCCGTAGAGTGGATCAGGATCCGTCGGGCACGAGCAGCCGAAACGAGCTCAACCCGAAGGGCGGCGCTTTCTGGCCACTCGTCCGGTACAAGAGCAACGCGCGCCGTCGTCTTGTACGTCACCCGCGGTGATCACAACGATGCCCGGCAGGCCGCCCGCCTGTCGTTAGCGGACGGTCCCCACCCACTGAGCGGAGAGTCCCAAGGCCTTCCCACCGCTTACGGCGTCAACTCAGCGCACTTCGCTCGGAGGGACGCCATAGGCGGTCCGGAACGCTCGCGTGAAGTCGGCGGCGCGGGAGAAACCCCAGCGGGCGGCGACGGCATTGATCTGCATCGCGCGCAGTGCCGGGTCGGCCAAGTCGCGGCGGGCGTGTTCCAGCCGCTGGTCGCGGATGTACGAGGCGACGGTGATGCCCTCGGCCTGGAAAAGGCGGTACAGGCGGCTGCGCGAGATGTGGTGCGCGGCGGCTACCAGGGCGGGCGTCAGCTCCGGGTCGCCGAGATGCCGACGGATGAACGCCTTGATACTCAGGAGCAGTACCCGGCCGTGGGCCTCCGGTGGCATGAGGAGGTCGGCGTCCAGGGTGTGCGCGAAGGCGGCGGTGATCAGATCGGCGACGACGGTTCCCAGCCGGGGCGCGTCCTGCGGCTGGTACGGGCCGGTGTTGGAGGCAAGCTGGACGAGGAACTGCGCCAGCAACCCGCCGACTCCCTCACGGCCCGATGTCTGGCGCCCGATCACCAGATCGGCCCGGCTTGCGGGGAGCGCCACCAGAGCCCGGGGGATCTCCACTCCGATGATGGTCACTGGTTCGGGTCCGGCACTTATCTCGAACGGCCGCGACGAGCTGCTGATGTGAATGTCGCTGGTCCGATACGCGACTTCCTGCCTGCCCCAGGTGGCCGATCCATTCCCTTGCACCAGGAAAGAGAGGTGATAGACCTCGGGGTCGGACTGGCGTATGAGCCTCTGTGTCCGGCGGAAGACCAGGGAGTCGAAGGTCGCCGGCCAGACCGTCACGTCCGCGAGCTCGATCAGCCGCTGGCGTCCGCGGTAGTTCGCCGCGCGGTCGCTGGACAGTTGCATGGGTGCGTGAGTCCGCCCCATTCGCTGGACCCACGCCTCGAATCGGTCTTCCCTCGGCAGATCCATGGTGTGAAAGATCGACTCCTGTAACACGGCCGTAGTCAATCACAGGAACTGTCGGCGGCGACCAACTCTCCGTGGTCAGGCGGTACATCCCGGTAGCTGTAGCTGTAGCTGTAGCTGTAGCTGTAGCTGTAGCTGTAGCTGTAGCTGTAGAGGCAGCGGCAGCGGCAGCGGCAGCGGCAGCGGTACTTACGCGGTGACGGCCCGTCGGTCCGCCCGGCGTCGGAACAGGAACGCCGCCGCCACCCCCGACACCAGGCCGACCAGGTGGCCCTCCCAGCTGACGCCCGTCTGTGTCGGGGCCAGGCCCATCAGGATCGAGCTGCCCCAGACCGCACCGACCAGCAGGCCGACGAGGACACCCAGCGGGCGGCGCTCGATGAAGCCGCCGACCAGGAGGAAGCCGAACAGGCCGAAGATCAGCCCGGAGGCGCCCGCGGTGTTCGTGTTCGCCGGGGATATCAGCCAGACGCCCAGGCCGTCCGCGACGATGATCATCGCGCAGACCGCGGCGAACCGGCGCAGCCCGCCGAGGGCCGCGAGAAAGCCGAGGACCAGCAGCGGCACGCTGTTGGCGGCGACATGGCCGAAGCCGAAGTGGATGAAGGACGCGGGCACGATGTCGACCAGCTCGGAGGCCCTGCGCGGGACGATGCCGAGACCGTCAAGGGCGTGACCGCTGACCACGTCGACCACTTCGAGCAGCCACAGCAGGGCCACCCAGCCCACCATCAGCTTGGCGGCGGCCCGCGCCCGGTCGCCCCGCGTCCACTCGAGTGCCGTACCCGACCTCGTACCCGACCCCGCACCAGACATGGCAACCCCCACGGTCAGCTCGTCCCTTCCAGGGAACGCTCCGGCCCCCTTGGCCGGTTCCCACCCCACCACGCCGGATAGGCTCAGCACCATGAACCCAGGACAGACGCAGCGCCGGCCTTGGATCGTGGGGGTGTCGGGCGCGTCCGGTACCCCGTACGCCGCTGCCGTGCTGCGTGCGCTTCTGGATGCGGGGGAGAGCGTGGACCTGGTGGTCTCGCGCGCCTCCCGGCTCACCCTGCTCGACGAGACGGGGCTCGCCTTCCGGGACGCCCACTGGCAGCAGGACCTGCACGAGTGGCTGGCCAGGGGCGCCGACGGGAAGCCGGACACCTTCAGCGCCTTCAAAGGACGTATCGATGCCGTACGGCACTGGAGCGCGCGTGACCTGGCGGCCGGGCCGTCCTCCGGCTCGTACCCCACGAAGGGCATGCTCATCGTGCCCGCCTCCACGGCCTGCGTGGCCGGTGTCGCCCTCGGTCTCTCGAAGGACCTGCTGCAGCGCGCCGCGAGCGTCACTCTCAAGGAGGGCCGCAAGCTGGTCGTCGCGGTCCGCGAGACGCCGCTGAGCGGGCAGACACTGCGGCAGCTGGTCGCCCTGGACGACGCGGGCGCGACGGTGCTGCCGGCCTCGCCGGGGTTCTACGCGGGGGGCACGCACATCCAGGACCTGGTGGACTTCGTCGCCGGGCGGGTCCTTGACGCGGCGGGCGTCGAGCACGGCCTGTACCGGCGGTGGGAGGGCGAACTCGGCGGGGGTTCGCGCACCGAGTGAGTACGGCGTTCGGCACCACCTGGGCACCAAGCAGGACCCATTCAGCACTTTCAGGAACTCTTCAGCGGAAGGCTATCGATCGCATGGACGCGGTGGACAGGCAGCTCATCCAGGCCCTGAGAGAGAACGGCCGGGCTTCCTACGCGGAACTGGGGCGCCTCGTCGGTCTGTCGGGACCCAGCGTCACCGACCGCATCAACCGGCTGGAAGCGGCCGGTGTCATCACCGGCTACCGCGCGACCGTCGACTCGGCCTCGCTCGGTCTGGGCGTGATCGCCCTGATCGGCATCTCGCTCTCCGACGCCGCCGACCACGAGGACGTGGCGCGCCGGATGCGGGACCTGGGCGAGATCGAGGACTGCTGGTTCATCGCCGGCGACGACTCGTTCATGCTCAAGGTGCGCGCCAGTGACGTGGACGGCCTGGAGAAGACCATCCGGCGGCTGTCGGGAACGAAGGGCGTCTCCAGGACCCGTACGACCATCGTGCTCTCCACGAAGTGGGAGAACCGGGTGGGAGAGCTGCCCGAAGAGGAGTAGCCGCCTGCTTCAGGAAGGCCGGACGGCTAGGCGTACGGTTGACAGGGTTCGTCAAAAGGGAGAGGTACACGCATGGATGTCGGGCTCAAGCGCGAGCTGGAGGACAAGGTCCGGGCCGGTGAGCGGCTGACCCGCGAGGACGGCATCGCGCTGTACGAGTCGGACGACCTGGCCTGGCTCGGCGGTCTCGCCCACGAGGTGCGGATGCGGAAGAACGGCGACGTCGTCCACTTCAACGTCAACCGCCACCTCAACATGACGAACGTGTGCACCGCGTCCTGCGCGTACTGCTCCTTCCAGCGCAAGCCGGGCGAGAAGGACGCGTACACGATGCGCATCGAGGAGGCCGTCCGCCTCGCCAAGGCGATGCAGGGCGAGAACCTCACCGAGCTGCACATCGTCAACGGCCTGCACCCGAACCTGCCGTGGCGGTACTACCCGCGGTCCCTGAGCGAGCTGAAGAAGGCCCTCCCGGAGGTCTCGCTGAAGGCCTTCACGGCGACGGAGATCCATCACTTCGAGACGATCTCCGGGCTGTCGGCGTCCGAGATCCTCGACGAGCTGATCGACGCCGGTCTGGAGTCCCTGACCGGCGGTGGTGCGGAGATCTTCGACTGGGAGGTCCGGCAGCACATTGTCGACCACCGCACCCACTGGGAGGACTGGTCGCGGATCCACCGGCTCGCGCACGAGAAGGGTCTCAAGACCCCGTGCACGATGCTTTACGGCCATATCGAGGAGCCCCGCCACCGCGTGGACCACGTGCTGCGGCTGCGTGAACTGCAGGACGAGACCGGCGGTTTCCAGGTTTTCATCCCGCTGCGCTACCAGCACGACTTCGTGGACGTGAAGGACGGCAAGGTGCGTAATCGCCTCCAGGCGCGTACGCAGATGGCGACGGGTGCGGAGGCCCTGAAGACCTTCGCGGTCTCCCGGCTGCTCTTCGACAATGTGCCGCACGTCAAGGTCTTCTGGGTCATGCACGGTGTCCAGACCGCGCAGCTCGCCCTCCAGCACGGTGCCGACGACATGGACGGCTCGGTCGTCGAGTACAAGATCACGCACGATGCCGACAACTACGGCACCCCGAACAAGCTGACCCGCGAGGACCTCCTCGACCTGATCCGCGACGCCGGCTTCCGCCCGGTCGAGCGGAACACGCGGTACGAGATCATCCGCGAGTACGACGGTCCGGACCCGGCCCGCCGCGAGTCCCCCCAGCCCATGCGGGTCTGAGCGGGCGCGCACGATGGCACTGACCTTTCAACTGGACCCGTCCGTCGGTCCGGAGCTGCGTGACGGCGTGATCGGTCTGTGGGCGGACGTCTCGAACGCGGGCGGCTCCGTCGGCTTCGTACCGCCGGTGGATGTCGAGGACGTCCGGCCCGAGTGGCGCAAGCACCTCACGGCGATGGCGGACGGCCGCATCCGGCTGCTCGTGGGGTTCGGCGACGACGGCGCTGTCGCGGCCACCGCGTTCTTCGGCTTCAACACGCACCGGCTGATGAGGCACTGGGTGTGGCTGTACACGGTGATGGTGCATCCCAGGCACCAGGGCAAGGGGTACGGGCGGGAGCTGCTGGCCGCCGCAGAGGAGGCCGCCGCCGGCTTCGAGGGGATCGACGCGATACGGCTCACCTGCCGGGGCGGCGAAGGCCTTGAGCGCTTCTACGCCTCGTGCGGCTACAAGGAGGTCGGCCGGGTCCCCGATGCGATCCGGGTCGCACCCGGCGACGACCGGGACGACATCACGATGCTGCTGACGCTCGCCGCCCATGGCTGAGGAGCTGTCTCCGCCGCCCGGGGCCCCCTGCAAGATCCGCGTCCCGCCGTGCTTCACTGGACGATGCCCTTTGGGATGTTTCAAACGGATTCGGATCGGAAGAGTGGATTGACATGGGCCGCTACACGCTGATGCGTCTTGGAGTCTTCGCGGGCTGCCTCGTGGTCGTCTGGGGCCTCGTCTCCCTCGGTCTCGCCCCGCGCGGCTTCGGTGACTCCAACTACATGTGGATCGTCCTGCTCTCCCTGCTGATCTCCGCCCCGATCAGCTTCGTCGTACTCCGCAAGGAGCGCGACCGCGCCTCGGCCCAGGTCGTCGCACGAGTCGACCGCATCAAGACCAACCTGGATCAGAACCGCAGCCAGGAGGACAGCGTGGACGACGCGGCCCGCGGCGGTGCGCAGGGCCAGCCTTCCTGAAAGTTCCCTGTGCACGGTCGGCGGCAGCCGATCGTACGCTTGCCCGCATGGGTGCTGTGAAGAGCAAACGGATGCCGCGGGCGGTACGCGAACAGCAGATGCTGGACGCGGCCGTACGGACCTTCGGGCAGTTGGGGTACCGGGCCGCGTCGATGGACGAGATCGCCGAACTGGCGGGCGTGTCCAAGCCGTTGGTGTATCTGTACCTGAACTCGAAGGAAGAGCTCTTCACCGCCTGCATCCGGCGCGAGGCCACGGCGCTCACCGGCGCCGTCATGGCGGGCGTCCAGCCGGAGCTGTCGGCCGACCGCCAACTCTGGGACGGACTGCGGGCGTTCTTCACGCACACCGCGGAGAACCCCGACGGCTGGTCCGTGCTGCACCTCCAGGCGCGTACGCACGGCGAGCCGTTCGCCGCCGAGGCCGGCGCGATGCGCGAGGAACTCGTCGCGTTCGTCACGCGGTTGATCCTCGTCGCGGCCCGTGAGGCACACCGCGATCCGTCCCTGCCGGAGGGTGAGGTCGCCGGGCTCGCCGAGGCGCTGGTCGGCGCGGCCGAGTCGCTCGCGGCCTGGGCCAACGCCACGCCGGGCGTCTCGGCGAAGCAGGCCGCGGCGACCTTGATGAACTTCGCCTGGGCGGGCCTCGGCGACCTCATGGAGGGGCGCCCCTGGTCACCACCGGTCAAGGAACCTCAGCCCGGGTAGCCCCATGCCCACGCCCTTACTCGCGCCCGTACCCGCGCCATCGGCTGCGGGCCCTCCGGGGTCTCACCCGTGCGCGGGTGGACGATTCGGGTCGGCGGTCGGATCCTCGTAGCGGAGGGTGTGACCGGATCTCGAACGGGGACTTCGCCGTCCGCTTCAGGTCTTCGCCGTCCCCTTCAGGTCTCTGTTCCAGGTCATTCGTGCATGATCTCCGCCAGGAAGGCTGCCGATCGCTCGGACCTGCCCGGTTCGAGCCGGTCGGCGACGTCCGCGCAGACGGTGATCTCCACCCCGGTGCCGGCGAGGACGAGGGGCAGAGTGTGCACCGTGGCGGACAGACTGATCAGGGTGTTGGCGACCGGGCCCTTCAACAGCTCCAGTTCCACGGGGAGTTCGGGCTGCACGATTTCCAGCTCGGCATGCTCGGCGATGAGCCGCAGTTTGTCCGGGTCCTCGCGGTGGTCCGCGAAGTAGCGTTCCGCGTTCACCTGGTCGGCGAGGGAGATGATCCCCCGTATGTACCGCTCGAAGCCGATCAGGCCGTTCTCGGCGAGCGAGCTGCCGATCAGGTCGACGCCGGGGTGGACCTGCGGCGGCCCGTACCGCTGCCGTGCCCAGCTGTAGGTGTTGGCCGAGGTGATCGAGCCGGGCGGCAGCTCGAGTTCGGACGTTCGGCAGGAGAAGACCTCGAGGTGCCCCCCGCCTTCGGGGGCCACCCGGCGTGCGACGCGGGCAGCGGCCGCCGATGCGGGTCTCCTGCGGTGCCAACGGACCGGCGGTGGGCTGCCGGCGAGCAGGCTGCGGGAGAGCTCCAGGGTCGCCGTGCCGTCGTCGACGAGCACGAAGTCCCGTGTCCTGGCCGCCGGTAGCAGCCGCTGGAACATCCTCGAGAACGGGTCGCCGATCACCAGGCGCTCCGCGCCGGCCAGCTTGGACACCAGCGCCGCCGGGACGCGCGGAAAGCCGACCGGGACCCTGCGGATGTCGTACAGACCGACGCCGATGCCCTCCGCGCGGGCCAACCGCGCCATCACGCCCAGCTGGTGGCGGGTGGCCGGGTCGCGAGGCAGCAGGACCGCCGCCTCGCACCCTTCGGGATCCGGCGCACCGTCGTGCTCGCCCAGAGCCCACTCCAGCACGTTGAGGAGCTGCAAGGGGTTCTCGACGAGCGCGAGAGTGCGGGTCATGGTCTTCCCTCGGTGTCGCGGATCACGAAGTTCTGGCGGGGGCGCGGATCACGGAGCAGCGCAGGGTGTGCATGACGGTGCTGTGTGAGGACACCTGTGGTGGTGCTGTGGCGAGGACGCGCATGGCGGCGTATGACGCTGCTGTGCGAGGACGCGCCTGACGGTGTTGTGCCGGGGGCGGCGGCTCAGGCCTGTCCCCAGCGGCGGAGTGTCGGTGCGACTCGCTTGTGGCCCATGCGGTAGAGCCGCCTGGCACCGCGCCGGGTGACTCCGCGGACGGCCGCCTTCAGGGAACGGTCGAGCGTTGCCGGCTGCACGGGCAGTGGCCTGCCCTTCTCGTCGAAGCCGTTGCGCGCCAGCAGACCGCCCAGGTAGATGCCGGCCCGCTGGGGTGTGTAGTAGGGCCGCAGTTGCGGAAGCGGACCCGCGGCGCGCAGCGCGGCGATACGTGCGCGTGCGCCGGCGTACGGGTCGCTCTTGCCGATGCCCTGCGCGGCCGCCCACTCCGGGTTCACGCGAGGCAACGCGCCCCCGTCGAGATCGTCCCAGGAGGCGAGGCAGCCCGATTCCACGAAGTAGTGGTTGCCGTGCGCCTCGCGGACACCGAAGTCGGTGAGTATCGCGGTGGGTATGTTCCGGTGCATCGACTCCAGCGCGGCGGTGGAGCTGACCGTCACCAACAGGTCGGTGCGGTCGAGGACTTCACCCATGTTTCCGTACACGAGCTCGAGGTTGGGCGGGGCCGGCTCGGCCAGGTTCTCGATGAGTTCCTGGTACGGGTTCGCCTCGACGTGGGTCGTCTGCTCGCCGGGCAGACTGCGCAGCTTCATCAGGACCCGGCGTTCGGGATACCGTCGGGCGTGGGCGGCCGCGCGCTCCAGGAGCAGGAGCCGTTCCTTCTTGCTGGGCACCGACGGCTGCACGGCGAAGGTGAGCGTGAAGGGGCGGTCGGTGGACGGCACGTACGGGTCGCCGCCGAGGAAGGGCAGCGCGCACTCGACGACCGTTTCCGGGTCGATGCCCACGTTGGCGAAGACGGTCCGGAACCGCCCGCAGTCGTAGCCGCTGTTGGCCAGGACGAGATCGGCGCCGGCCCGGGTGAGCAGGCCGTCGACCATCTTCTCGTAGACGACTCCGACGTAGCCGGTGACGGTGACGGGCCGCTGGGGGCGCAACTGCCAGGCCAGGCCGAGGCTGTGCACGAGTGCGAGAGCCGTACCGCCGATGACCGACAGCACCACGATGTCGGCGCTCGCGAACTCCTCGTCGTCCACCAGCTCGGCCGCGGTGACCTCGCGCTGGGTGTCCGGCACGATGCCGACCTCGGCGAGCTGACGCTCCGTCGGGGTGGCCCGCGTGCGCAGGAAATACGCGTCGAGGGCGTGGTCCGGTGCGATCTGCCGTGCGACGGAGGCGCCCCACTTCCAGCGGGTATCCGAATCGGCGAGAACGGCGATACGTCTGGGTGCGTGGGGCATGTCTTGAGGAGCGCCTTCCTGGCGTGGTTCCAGCACGTGGACAGAGGCTAGAAAGGATGCCTGAGGGTGGAATAAGTGAAGCATTGCGAGAACCTTGGTATGGCCAAGGATTCACTGTCCGAGGTGCCGAACTCGGCTGGCTGACCTGCTGGTTCACGCGAGAGACGGGGTAAAGCGGGCATATCGCCAAGGTGTGATTGTGCGAAAAAAATTTGCCCGTTGTTCATTTTGGGGCAGGCATGTCCCAGGGATGAGGGGCACGGCGGAACACCGCGTCTACCCCTGAATGCACCGGAAACCCGCACGTCACCCGCCCGCCGACCCCACAAACCCCACACTCCGGAGTCGTACGATCCCACCTCGGTCGGCCTGCCGTGCCGCCCCTCCACCTTGAACCCCACGACGTCCAGGGCCGTATGAGGATGTGCCCCCGCCCCGCCCGGCCCCCGGCCGACAAGGAGCCACCCCGTGTCCAGTCAGTACCCCTCTGAACCTGCGCACCTGGAGCCCGAGATCAAGCGGCTGGACGGGGTCGTACGCGAGGTGTACCTGCCACCGCTGGCCGGCCCGATGACGCACGGCTCCCTCGCGGACATCCCGTTCGACAACGCGATCGTGGCCCCGCAGGAGCCCGTCCTGAGCCGCAAGGGTCCCGGCGGCGAGTGGACGGACGTGACCGCGGCCGAGTTCGCGGCGCAGGTGGAGGCGGTGGCGAAGGGCCTGATCGCCGAGGGCCTGGTCCCCGGCGACCGCCTCGCCATCATGGCGCGGACGACGTACGAGTGGACGCTCCTCGACTTCGCCGCCTGGGCGGCGGGCCTGGTAACCGTCCCTATATACCCCACTTCGTCCCCTTATCAGGTCCGCTGGATCCTCCAGGACTCGGGAGCCGTAGCGCTCGCCACCGAGTCCGTGGCGCAGGCCGCCGCCCTTGGCCCGGAACGTGACCGGATACCCGATCTGCGCCATATGTGGGTCTTCGAGAAGGGGCACGTGGAGCGGCTCGCCGAGCTGGGCAGCGACATCCAGAATCAGGAAGTCACCGTACGGCGGGGGGTGTTGGGCCCCGACACGCTGGCCACCCTGATCTACACCTCGGGCACGACCGGTCGCCCCAAGGGCTGCGCCGTCACCCACGGCAACTTCTTCGACGAGATCGACAACGCGATCGAGCTGCTCCACCCGATCTTCCGGGCCGGCACCCGGGAACCCGCCTCCACGCTTCTCTTCCTGCCCCTCGCGCATGTCTTCGGCCGGATGGTCGCGGTCGCCTGCCTGCGTGCCCGCGTGAAACTCGGCCACGCGCCGAGCCTCAAGACCGAGTACCTCCTCGACGACCTCGCCTCCTTCCAGCCGACCTTCCTGCTCGCCATCCCCTATGTCCTGGAAAAGGTCTTCAACACGGGCCGGGCCACCGCCGAACGGATGGGCCGAGGCTCGTCCTTCGACCGGGCGGCGCGCATCGCGCAGAAGTACGGCGAGGCGTTGGAGGCCCACCAGCACGGCACGGGCCCGGGCCCTGGCCGGGGCCTGCGCACCGCCCGCGCCCTCTACGACCCCCTGGTCTACCGCCGTATCCGCAACGCCCTAGGCGGCAAGGTCCGTTACGCGATCTGCGGTGGCTCCCCGCTGGGCCGCCGTCTCGCCGCGTTCTACGCGGGTGCCGGCATCGAGATCTACGAGGGGTACGGCCTGACGGAGTCGACCGCGGCCGCCACGGTCACCCCTCCGAACAAACCCCGGCTGGGGACGGTGGGCCTGCCGCTTCCAGGCACGCGGGTGCGGATAGCCGCCGACGGCGAGATCCTGCTGAGCGGCGCCCAGATCTTCCGCGGCTACTGGGATCTCCAGGCGGACGGTGTGATCGACGCGGCCCCGGACGGCTGGTTCGCGACCGGCGACATCGGCGAACTGGACGACGGCGGCTACCTGACCATCACCGGCCGCAAGAAGGAGATCCTGATCACGGCGGGCGGCAAGAACGTGGCCCCGGCCCCCATGCAGGACTGGCTCCGCGCCCACCCCCTCATCGCCCAGTGCATGGTCCTGGGCGACCGCCGCCCCTATGTCACGGCTCTCATCACCCTGGACCCCGACGGCCTCACCCACTGGCGCCAGATGAACCACAAGCACCCGGTTCCCGCCGAACTCCTCATGGACGACCAGGAGTTGCTGGCCGTCCTGCAGCGGGCCGTCGACGAGGGCAACAAACTCGTCTCCCGCCCCGAGTCCATCCGCCGCTTCGCCGTCCTCCCCGGCGCGTTCACGGAGGAGGCGGGTCACCTGACTCCCACCATGAAGCTGAAGCGTGACGTGATCGCCCACGACTTCGCCCGGGAGATCGAGAACTTGTACGCGGAGTACGAGAAGTAGGCTTAGCCACTCTACGGTGGAGCTCTCAGCCGTCTCACTGGCTGTGCACCGCCCTCGCACCGCCCGCGCATCGGTATCGCACCGGCCTGGCACCGCGAGGACATCTGCTGTTCGTCTTCCGGTAGACAACCATGCGTGTGCGCGACGTGTCTCAGCCATTGACTCGTCCGGCACGCTGCCGCGCCGCTTGCGTTCGGCTCTCCGGGGGACCCGGGCACGGCCACGTCGTGCATCTCTCGACAAACAAGACAAGGGGATCACTTTGTCCGGCAGCCCGTCGCGCGACGGAATCGGCGGAAGGCCTTCGCCGAGACTCGACATACAAGGGCTTCGCGCCCTGGCCGTCTCGTTGGTTGTTCTCTCCCACGCGGGGGTGACCCAACTCAGCGGCGGTTATGTCGGCGTTGACGTGTTCTTCGTAATCTCCGGCTTCCTGATCACCTCGCTGCTGCTGCGCGAGCTGTCCAACACGGGCCGGGTCTCGATCCGGAAGTTCTACGCCCGCCGTGCGCTGCGCCTGCTGCCCGCGTCGACCCTGGTGGTGGTCACCACGCTTGCCGGGGCCTGGCTCTTCCTGTCGAAGATCCGCCTGGCCGAGTACACGAGCGACGCGCTGAGCAGCGCCTTCTACGCGGTGAACTTCCGGCTCGCCATCTCCGGTACCGACTATCTTCAGCAGGGCGGCCCGCCCTCACCGTTCCAGCACTTCTGGTCGCTGGCTGTGGAGGAGCAGTTCTACCTGGTGTGGCCGCTGCTCCTCGTCATCAGCTGGAAACTGGCGAAGCGGCGACGCGCGTTGCTGGCGGTGCCCCTGGTCGCGCTCTGCATGGTCTCGTTCTGGCTGAGCCTGACCGTGACGGAAAGCTCGGCGTCCTGGGCGTACTTCGGTTCACACACCCGTGTCTGGGAGCTCGGCGTCGGTGCCCTGCTGGCCATGTGGGCCACGACACCGATGCCGGCGCGAATACCCACCTGGCTCTCGGCGCCGTTGACCTGGACAGGCCTGGCCGCCATCGTGCTGGCCGCCCTCCGCTTCAACGACAACACTCCGTTCCCCGGATACCACGCGCTCGTGCCGGTCCTCGGCACCGCCTTCGTCCTCGCCGGTGGATTCTCGCCCGCCCGGTTCGACGCACGGCTGCTGCTCGCGAGGAAGCCCGTGGTGTGGCTGGGCGGGATGTCGTACGGCTGGTATCTGTGGCACTGGCCGATCCTGGTCATCGGCCCGAAGGCGCTGGGCAGGCCCGAGAGCGTCGGGCTCGCCCTGGTGCTGTCCGCGGGGGCCCTGCTGCTGGCGATGGCGACGCTCCGGCTGGTCGAGAACCCGGTGCGGTTCCACACGACGTTCCGCGGACGGCCGAACCGGGCCCTCGTGCTCGGTGTCGGCCTCTCGGCGATAGTCGTCCTGTCCTCGCAGGCCGTGGCGGCCCTTCCGACGCAGATCAGCACCGGGGGGTCCGCACCCGCGCTGGCGGTGTCCCTCGCGGACGCCCCCGACCCGCAGCGCAGTCTGGCGGCACTGCTGGAAAGCTCCGGCTCGAAACTGCCGGACAACCTCTCACCTCCGGTCACCGGGGTGAAGGACCTCAGGTCCGCTATCTACAAAGACGGCTGCCACGCCAACTACGAGGCCACGGAGCCGAAGCCGTGCGTCTACGGCGACACCTCCTCGAAGCGGACGGTCGTCCTCTTCGGTGACTCCCACGCCGCCCAGTGGTTTCCCGCCCTGGACAGGCTCGCGCGCGAGCGGCACTGGAAGCTTGTCTCGCTGACCAAGGCGTCCTGCAAGGTGGCCATGCTCAACACGGTCCGCGAGGGCAAGGCGTACGGGGAGTGTGCTTCCTGGATGATTAGCGCGATTGATGTGATCAAGAAACTCCACCCGGCACTTGTCGTCGTGTCGTCCTCGGAGTCGGCTGAGCTGATCCCGAAACCGAGAGACGTCCGTGTGGCGTGGGTCCGCGGATACGGGAGCGCCCTTGCGGCTCTCCGGCAAACCGGTACCAAGGTGGTCACCATCCTCGACACTCCTTGGCCGAGGTCCGACGCCGTCGACTGTGCGGCCGCCCATCCGCTGGCCCTGGAAAAGTGCGCGAACCACCTGCCGACCGCGATCAACGACCCGATCGTGCGCGACGCGCTCAAGCAGGGCGCGAAGTTGGCCGAGGTTCCGGTCATCGACCCACAGCCGTGGCTCTGCACCCAGGCCGGCTACTGCCCGGTGGTCGTCGGGAACACCATCGTCTACCGCGACGACAGCCACATGGCCGAGAGCTTCTCGGAGTCCCTGGCGCCCGTTCTGGGCGAGCGGCTGACCGAGCTCTTCGGCGCAAGGATCTGACCGGCCGGTAGGCGACGCCGAGGACGGCGTGCAAAGGCAGGAGCCCCGCGACAGGCTGTCGCGGGGCTCCTTGGGTATTGCTATCCGATCCTGTTCAAAGCACTGGGCTCATGGAGCCGCAGGCTTAGAGCGGGGTGACGTTCTCCGCCTGCGGGCCCTTCGGACCCTGCGTCACGTCGAAGGAGACCGACTGGTTCTCCTCGAGTGAACGGAAACCGTTGGCGTTGATCGCGGAGTAGTGGACGAAGACGTCCGGTCCTCCGCCTTCCTGGGCGATGAAACCAAAGCCCTTTTCGGCGTTGAACCACTTCACGGTTCCGGTAGCCATAAGCCCTCCTTGGGCCCAAAGGGTTGCCCTGCTCCAGAACCTGCAAGGTGTAAACATCTGCGTGTAAACAACTGCATTCATCTGAAAACGACGAGAGCCCGCGGTCACATGCTCCGCAGGCTCTGTACTGCAAGGGAAACCAAACTGCAACTTGCGGCGAGCTTAGCTACCCGGGCAGCTGAAAGCAATAGAGGGCAAGATCACGTCACCCAGAGGTTTGACCAGCGGCGGGTCGGGGTTGACGGCGCAGTGGACCAAGGTCTGTCACAGGGGTTGACACAAGGGGTCCGGATGGTTTCCGAAGTCACTCAGGGACCCGAAGCCTGCACCGTACCCCACTGGGTCTAGCCTCGCGATGTGGACAATTCTCGCAACCGGCCGCGCGTCGGCCACATCCAGTTCCTGAACTGCCTGCCCCTCTACTGGGGGCTAGCGAGAACAGGCACGCTCCTCGACTTCGAGCTCACCAAGGACACCCCTGAGAAGCTCAGCGAGAAGCTGGTGCAGGGCGACCTCGACATCGGGCCCATCACGCTCGTCGAGTTCCTCAAGCACGCCGACGAGCTGGTCGCCTTCCCCGACATCGCGGTCGGTTGCGACGGCCCGGTGATGTCCTGCGTGATCGTCTCGCAGGTCCCCCTCGACCGGCTGGACGGCGCCCGCGTCGCCCTCGGCTCGACCTCTCGTACGTCGGTCCGCCTCGCCCAGCTCCTGCTGGCCGAGCAGGTCGGCGTCGAGCCGTCGTACTACACCTGCCCGCCCGACCTCTCGCTGATGATGCAGGAGGCCGACGCCGCCGTACTCATCGGGGACGCGGCGCTGCGCGCCAATCTGACCGAGGGCCCGAAACTCGGCCTGGAGGTGCACGACCTCGGCGCCATGTGGAAGGAGTGGACGGGCCTGCCGTTCGTCTTCGCCGTCTGGGCGGCCCGCCGCGACTACCTGGAGCGCGAGCCCGCCGTCACCCGCAAGGTCCACGAGGCGTTCCTGGCGTCCAGGGACCTGTCCCTGGACGAGGTCGGCAAGGTCGCCGAGCAGGCGGCCCGCTGGGAGGCCTTCGACGAGAAGGTCCTGGAGCGGTACTTCACGACCCTCGACTTCCGCTTCGGCGGCCCGCAGCTGGCGGCCGTACGGGAGTTCGCCCGCCGGGTCGGCTCGACCACCGGATTCCCGTCGGACGTGAACGTCCGGCTGCTGGGGTCCTGAGGCTCCGGGGGCTCACGGCACTACTCTGCTAGCAGTAGTGCGTACGGGGGAGAGGGATGAGCGCCATGCAGCCGCTCGGAGTCGACGAACCGACGGTCGTCGGGCCCTACCGGCTGCTCGGCCGGCTGGGGTCCGGCGGCATGGGCCGCGTGTATCTGGGCCGCAGCGCGGGCGGCCGTACGGTCGCGGTCAAGATCGTGCACCCGCACTTCGCGCTGGACGAGGAGTTCCGCGCCCGTTTCCGCCGCGAGGTCGAGGCCGCGCGCCGGGTGGGCGGCGCGTGGACGGCCCCCGTCCTGGACGCGGACCCGGAGGCGCCGGTGCCGTGGGTCGCGACGGGCTACGCGGCCGGCCCGTCCCTCGCGGCCGCCATCGCCGACAGCGGCCCGCTTCCGCTCCATTCCGTACGGGTCCTGGGCTCCGGCCTCGCCGAAGCGCTCTCGGCGGTCCACGCGCTGGGCCTCGTGCACCGTGACGTCAAGCCGTCGAACGTTCTGCTGACCCTCGACGGCCCGCTGCTCATCGACTTCGGCATCGCGCGCGCCACGGACGGCACGGCGTCACTGACCTCGACCGGCGTCTCGGTCGGTTCCCCCGGCTACATGTCTCCCGAGCAGATCCTCGGCAAGGCGGTCACGGGCGCGGCGGACGTCTTCTCGCTGGGCGCGGTACTGGTGTACGCGGCGACCGGCGAGCCGCCGTTCCCCGGCGACTCCTCCGCGTCCCTCCTCTACAAGGTGGTCCACGAGGAACCCCGACTCGGCTCCCTGGAAGGCGAGTTGCGTGACCTGACGGCCCAGTGCCTGGCGAAGGACCCGGACGAGCGGCCGGCTCCGGGGGACCTGGCCCGGCGCCTCGCCCCGGAGGGAACGGCCCGGCTGGTGACCGCGGGGTGGCTGCCGGGGCCGATGGTGGAACAGGTCAGCCGCAGCGCGGTGCGGCTGCTGAACCTCGACACGGTGGAGACGGGGTGGGCGCCGGCTTCGGGGCCGGTGGAGTTCAGCAGTCCTTCGGTGGGGTTCGGTAGCTCTTCAGCCGGGGCCAGCAACCCTTCAGCGGGGAGTAGCAGTCCTTCGGTGGGGACCGGTAGCTCTTCAGCCGGGAC
>NZ_JBHXMF010000002.1:78137-111997 GCF_042721055.1 Streptomyces sp. NPDC058470 | reverse complement strand
TCAGCGGGGAGTAGCAGTCCTTCGGTGGGGACCGGTAGCTCTTCAGCCGGGACCAGCAACCCTTCAGCGGGGAGTAGCAGTCCTTCGGTGGGGTTCGGTGGTCCGGTGTCGGGCGGCGGGAGTCCTTCGGTGGCCGGGGAGTTCGGGCCGCCGCCGATCATGACACCGGCCGGCCCCGTGTACGTACCGGATCAAAGCGGGGCCTACTCGTCGGGTGGCCGCGAGGCCTCCATGCCGGGCGGCCGCGAGAGCTCCCCGCCGGACGGCCGTGAGGTCCCCGTCCCGGATCAACGCGAGCCGCGCGACGCGACGCCGCCGCCCGCCGATCGCCCCGGCAAGGTCTCCGTCAGTGTGGCCGCCGTCTCCGCGACCGGTGTGGACGGCCGTGGCCGCAGGCTGAGTTGCACCGTCGCTCTGGCGGTCGCGGGAGCGCTGGCGGCGGTGACGGTGGGCTCGGCGTTCCTCTTCGACCTGCTGCCGGGCGGGGACAGATCGACCGATTCGGGCGCCTCGAGCGACACCCCGGCGAGCCCCCGCCCCTCCACCACGACGAGCGCGTCCGCCCCCGGGGACCAGTCGGTCCCCGCCTCCTACCTCGGCACCTGGGAGGGCGACGGCCTGGCGCTCAGCGGCGCCCTGCCCATGGGCACCTTCCGCGTCAGCGTCCATCAGGCCGCGGTGGGCGAGGAGTTGGGAACCTTCCGCCAGACCGACCAGATCGGCGGCATCTGCGACGACGTACTCATCCTGAAACAGGTGACGTCCAGGCAACTCGTCGTCACGAGCATCGCCAAGGAGTCCAACCGCGATGTGTGCACGACCGGCGAGCACGAGGTACGCCTGACTCCCGTCGGGGACGACCTCAAGTACGAGACGGACAACCCGGAGGCGGGGGATCCGGTGGCTCGGATGTCCAAGGTCGAGTAGCGCCTCGGCGTTGCTGGGCGGACCGGCCCGTCGGCCCGTCCGCCCAACTCCCCGCGTCACATCGGGACGGTGACCGTGACCGGTTCCCCGTTGCCCAGGTGCAGGAGCCCCTTGCCCGGTGTCACCGGGCCGCCGACCATACTGCGGGTCGTACGGATGCCGATCAGTTCGCCGGCGGAGGAGTCCTGCGGGGAGAGCAGGATGCCGCGGCGGCCCTTCTTCGCCTCGACCTGCCAGCCGGAGAAGCCGCCGCACACCTCCTCCTCGTCACCGCCGATGACCAGGGCGAGGCCGCGTTCGCTGCCGCGCTGGACCAGACGCTTGAACTCGCGTTCGGCGTCGCAGTCCTCCAGGACCTCACCGTCGTCGACGATGAACACGATGGGCTCCTCGGGCGAGGCCGACTCGATCGCCTCGTTGAAGTCGTCGCTCTCGATGTCGTCGTCGGTGAAGATCTTCAACACGCCGTCCTGGCCCGCGAGTTCACGCAGTGGCGAGGGACGCGGGGCGGCGATGACCAGGCGAACTCCCTGGAGGAGATAGGACCGTGCCAGGTTCAGCAGGGTCGTACTGCGTCCCGACTTCGCCGGACCCGCCACCACGAAGGTCGGCACGCCCTGTGAGAGGTCGGGGCCGAAGGCCATGATGTCGTCGCCGCCGATACCGGCCAGACCCCACAGCTTGGAAGCGGACGTCTGCGGGTCGCGCATCTCCCACGCCTCCGTGAAGGCGATACGGCTCGGCAGCACGTCGACCCGGAACGGGCGCCGTGCCCGCGGCAGTTGAGCGTCGCGCGCGGCCGCCGTCTCGCCGATCGCCGCCAGTGCGGCGGCCTGTCCCTGGCCCGTCAGGTCCTGGGACAGCAGCGCGAACTGCGTCTCGGTCGCCGTCTCGTTCTTGAAGCCACGCCCCGGAGGGATCTCCTCGGGCACCTTGCGTGCGTTGATGCCGAGCATCGTGAAGTCCGAGCGGTCGGCGAGCCGGAGGCCGTACTTCTCCTCGGTCAGTGACGCCATCCGGCCCAGCAGGACCTGACGGTCACCCGTGACGACCAGGTGGATGCCGACGCTCGCGCCTTCGCGCATCATCGTCTGCAACTCGTCCGTCAGCTCACCGTGGTTGTACTCACCGAGGGTCGGCAGCCAGCCCTCCCAACGGTCGAGCAGCACGACGAGATGCGGAAGGCGCTCGTTCTCGGCCGAGCTGGCTCGCTGCTCGCCGATGTCGGCGAAACCCTTCTCCGACAGCAGGTCCTGACGTTGCGTCAACTCGCTCTTCAGGCGGGTGATCAGGCGTACCGCCCGTTCCGTCTGGTTACGTGCGACCACGGCCCCGCAGTGCGGCAGCCGCGTCAGCGCGTTCAGCGCGCCGTTGCCGCAGTCGATGCCGTACAGATGCACGTCGGCCGAGGAGTGGGTCCGGGCGATCGAACCCGCGATGGTCCGCAGGATCTGCGAGCGGCCGCTGCGGGGCGCACCGCCGACCAGCAGATGCCCGAACGAGGCGAAGTCGATGACGACCGGGCGCCTCGCCTGGTCGGCGGGCAGGTCCTCGACACCATAGGGAGCCGGGGGCAGTTTGCCCGGGCCCAACTGGGTGGTCGCCACCTCGACCTCGTCGAGCAGCAGTGTCTCGGAGAGCGCGGGCAGCCACGGACTGTGCTGGGCGGGGATGCCGAGCGCCTGGTTTGCCTCCCGCACCGCGTCGACCAGGACCTTGAGGTCCGTGATCTCCTCCTCCTCACGCGCCTCGGCCTTCGGCTTCACCAGCGCGGCCCGGCCCAGGTCCGCCCAGCCGAGCGGTCCCGCCCACGGGGCGAGCAGCTGTGGATCGGCGGCACCGGGACGGCGACCGCCGACCCGGCCCGACTGGAACGGCACGAGCGAGGCGTGCCCGAGACGGACGTACGCGCGCCCCGGCGTGCTCTTGGAGATGTGCCCGGCCTCGGGGGAGTCGATGACGTCGCTGGACTCACCGCCGTCCGTCACGCGCAGCGCGATGCGGAGGTTGGTGTTGGCGCGGATCTCGGGGGAGATCACACCGCTCGGCCGCTGGGTGGCAAGGAGCAGGTGGATGCCCAGCGAACGGCCCCGCTGGGCGATGTTGACCAGACCGGCCACGAAGTCGGGCAGGTCGCGCACCATGGAGGCGAACTCGTCGATGACGATGAGGAGTCGGGGCACACGCGCGAGCGAGGGGTCGCGGCGCACGAGGTCCTGGTAGTCCTCGATGTCCTTGGCGTCCGCGGCGGCGAGGATGTGCTCGCGGCGCTTCAGCTCGGCGCCCAGGGACTCCAGCGCCCGCTCCACGAGGTGTGCGTCGAGGTCGGTGACCATGCCCACGGTGTGCGGCAGTTTCACACAGTCCTTGAACGCCGCGCCGCCCTTGTAGTCGACGAGAACGAAGGTCATGTTCTCGGGGGTGTTGGCGACGGCCAGCGCGGCCACGATCGTCTGCAGCAGTTCCGACTTACCGGAACCGGTCGTACCGGCGATCAGACCGTGCGGCCCGTCCCGCCGGATGTCGATGCCGAACGGGCCGTCGTACGACTCACCGACGACGGCCATCGTCGACTGCCCGCCCATGCGCCAGCGGGCGGCGATCGCGTCCCGTGTCGGCGGTTCCAGCTGCAGTACGTCGAGGAGCCGGCTGGAGCCGGGCAGCGCCGAGTCCTCGGTCTCGCCGCTGATGTCACGCAGCGGGGACAGCGACCGTGACAGGCGCGCGCACCAGGCGGGGGAGACGAAGTCCGGCCGTACGTTCTTCACGCGGGCCGTGCCCGTCTGCTCGACGCGCAGCCGCAGTTCGTGCACCTGCTGCGCGCCGGACCGGGAGTCGTCGGCTTCGGCGGCATGCCAGGCGTGGAAAGAGGGGAAGCCGCCCGCCGGGGCCGCGGCGGCCGGGTGGGGGGTGGTGACGCCCGCGACGGCGTGCTCCTGCGGCTTCGGCTCGGCGATCACGATGGCCTGGCACTCGCCGGGCAGGAACCGCTCCTCGGCGTCCAGGCAGATCGCGTACATGGATACGGCGGGACCCTCCCGCAGCAGTCGTACGACACCGGGCATCGACCGCAGCCTGCGCGAACCGTCCCAGACGACCACGATGTCGGGGTCGCTGAACGTGGCCTGGCGGCCGCTCTCCTTGGCCGCCTTCTGGCGGGCGTCCAGCAGTTGGGTCAGCTCGCCGATGCGGGCTCCGACGGTCTCGGCGTCGGTGCCGATCAGGACATTGGTGTCCTGGGCGCCGGACGGCCTGGAGTGCGGCAGCCAGCGGACCCAGTCCCAGCTGTCCTGAGCGGCGTTCTCGGTGAGCACGTAGAACTGGACGTCCATGGGGCTGTGCAGTGCCGCGCACTGGGCCACCGCCCAACGCCCCAGCGCCTGCGGCGAATCGCCCGGCCCCGCGATGCCGATCACACCGCGTTCGGCCAGCGGCAGCGCCACCGGTGCGTCCTCGAGCTGCCAGGTGACCTCGCGCCTGTGGTCGTCCTGCTCGGGGTCGTCGAGCACGACCTCGGAGGCCAACTGCCCGGTCCCCACGCGCAGCAGCAGATGGTCGGCGTCGGTGCGCCGCCGCTCCCACAGTCGGGTGCGGGGTCCGGTGCCCAGACCGAGCACGGTGGCCGGATCGGGCACGGCCTGTCGACGGTCGAGCCGCTCGGCGACGAGCGCGTCCTGGGCGTCCTTCTCGATCCGTTCCTTGTGCTCCTTGTACTCCTTGAGCTGCTTCGCATGGGACTTGCGCCCGTGCTTCTTGTCCATGAAGTAGTTGCCGAAGAGGATCAGCGGACTCAGCAGAGCCATGATCAGGTAGTACCAGCGCCCGAAGATCATCACGGATACGACAGCACCGACGAGCGGGGTCAGGGCCATCAGCCAGGGCAGCGGCCGTGCCTCGAAGTCGCGGGGCGGCGCGGGCAGTTTGAACCTGGTCTGGCGCTCGGGCGGCCGGAGCCGGGGCGGCCGGTTGTAGTCGAGCCCGGCGCCGTCCTCGGACCATTTGAGCGCGGCGTTCGGAGGCGAGTACCGGTCGAGTCCCAGGAGGCTGTTGCCGACGGCGATCTGGCCGCCGAGTGGCCACTCGGCGCCGTCGATCTGCTCCCCGTCGAGCGTGACGCCCTCCTTGTCCCCGTGTACGGCGACCTGGCAGGTCCCGTCGGTTGCAACTGACAAGGTGAGGGCTCGCTGCGGAAGTTCGGGGTCGTCGATCCGCAGGGCGGAAGCGGCGCCGCTCCCGATGTCGTAGCGCCCGATGCCGAGCCGGTGGACGGCGCCGGCGGCAGGACCACCGGCCACCCGCAGCTCGACGAGGCCGGTGGGTTCTCCCGGCAGACAGCCGGCCGGATCGTGCAGGCTGACGATGGCGCCCTCGCGCAGCGGCGAGGTCCCGATCGTGGCCGACGGATCGACGGGATACCCGTCGACGTA
Organism: Streptomyces sp. NPDC058470; assembly: GCF_042721055.1. NCBI lineage: Bacteria > Bacillati > Actinomycetota > Actinomycetes > Kitasatosporales > Streptomycetaceae > Streptomyces > Streptomyces sp. NPDC058470. Next base: position 106,643 of record NZ_JBHXMF010000002.1, on the reverse strand, counting down.
GGTGACAGGCGCTCCGCCGCCGGAGGCATGATGCTGCCCGATGGGGATGATCTGCGCACCGCCGCTGTACCCCACATGAGTGGCCAGCTCCTTGGCGATGTCCCCCACGGTGGACTCGGGATCCGCGTCGAGCACGACATCGGCGTCGGCGCCGCCGAGCGGATCGACAACGGTCAGAGTCAGGCGCACGATCGTCCTCCCCAGGAACCCCCGACACCGCTTCGGAACGCGGGCCACAGTGCCCCCGACGATAGCCTCTTGCCCCTTCCCGCAGGCAACGGCATGTGTGCTGGTTCCCTGGAGGCTGTTGAGAGATCTGGGGTGTGCTCCTGCAAGCGGTCTGAGTAGGCTGCAGACTCAGCGGACGATCGCATCATCCGCAACGGGAGCCACGGGGGTTGGCCCTGCGGCAAGTCGAGCTACGGAGGACGCCACATGGCCGGCGGCAAAGACGCAGATATCACTTATGACGAAATGCACAAGGCGGCGACCAAGCTGACCGACGCCAAGGACAAGATCGACGAGAAGCTCGACGCCCTGGAGCGCTACATCCAGGGTCTCGTCAAGGACGGCTACACCACCCGCAAGGGTTCGCAGGCCTTCGAGGACTCCTTCACCGAGTTCAAGAAGGGCGCCAAGGACACGATCGACGGCCTCACGGGCATGTCCAAGTTCCTGACCAGCGCGGCCAAGGCCTACCAGGACCTGGACGACGAGCTGGCGAAGGGCGTCAAGGGCTGAGTCCGCCCTCGGCACGCAGACATTCCGGTGCGGTGGGGTGCGTCCAAGCCTCATCGCACCGGTCTGTGCACTGCTCTGTGCCAGGCAGATTCGTCAGGTTCACGATGATTTGAAAGTACGGTACAACGGGGGCGTCATGGGCGGCGAGAGTGATCACACCCGGCTCGACCTTGATGTGATCAAGGGGATGGGTACGGGCCTCAGCAATGTAAAGAAGGCCTTCGACGGTCTGGAAAAACTCGGCGACAAATACGAGGACGACTTCGGCAACGGTGATCTGTCCGACAAGTTCGGCGACTTCGTCAGCAATTGGGAGATCAGCCGCGAAAAGCTGACCGGAGAGGTCGACACGCTCGCGCAGATCGCCAAGGCGGCGGCGGAGGCGTACGAGGACATCGACCATCAGCTGGCTGAGGCGGTTCGTGGCGCCCAGGATCCCAAGAAGGGGAAGTAGCCCATGGCGGGACGGCCGCGCGACTGGCATCCGGTCGCCGACAATGACCCCATTCCCGGTGATCCGGACCGAATGGCGGCCCTCGGCAAGCAACTCCGCAAAACCGCCGAGGAGTTGGACAGGCAGATCCGCAATCTCAAGGCGGTCGCCGATGTGGAGGCCTGGGACAACAAGTCGGGCAAGGAATTCCGCGAGAAGGCCAAGGGCAACGTCACCAAGCTCGAAGCCGCCTTCAAGCGCTACGACACCGCTGCCACCGCCATCGGCTCCGAAGTGGTCGAGGTCGGCGGCGGCTACCAGGACAAGCTGCACGCACGTCCAGGCAACTACGCCTCCGATCTCAACCGCGCCCAGGAGATCGCCGACGCGGCCCTGAAGGACGCCCAGGACGCCGACGAGCGCAAAGGGGCGACCCAGAAGACCCTCGACGGTTTGACCGACAAGGGCAAGACGAAGGAAGAAGCCGACAAGGACCGCAAGGACCTGGAGACCAAGCGCGACGCGGCTGGCGACGAGATCGGGGCGGCCCGCGACAAGATCAACGAGGCCAAGAAGATCCGGGACGACGCGGCCAAGCGGACCCGCGACTCCATCGACGCCATCATCAACCACGACTCCCTGAAGGACGGCTTCTGGGACAGGCTGGTGGCGCAGATCGCCGAGGTCACCTCCTTCATCGCCACCTGGTGCGGAATCCTCTCCCTGGTCGTCGGCTGGATCCCGGTGATCGGACAGGCGCTGGCAGGAGTCCTGGGCGCGATCGCCATGATCGCGACTCTGATCAACTTCCTTGCGACCTTCGTCCAGGTCCTCCAGGGAAACGCGGAATGGCTCGACCTGGGCTTCGCCGCACTCGGATTCCTCATGATGGGTGTCGGCAAGGGGTTCTCCAAGATCGCCGGGAAGTTCGCCAAGGGGGCGCTCGGCAAGCTGGGAAAGGCCGGAGGCGCTCGGACGGTCCGCCAGATCAGCCGTGCCAACAAGAATCTCCGAAGGCTCTCCGGCAAGAAGTTCAAGCTCGGCAAGGGCGATGTGTGGAAGTCGATCAAGGAGCCCTTCACCGAGCCGTTCTCCAAGGGCGCCTGGAGCGACAACCTCAAGATCCTGAAGCCCGGAAGCGGAAACTACGGCAAGGCAGTCAACGAACTCTCCGCACGCGGCGGTGGAAACGCCTTCAAAGGTCTGCCGAAATCCTTCTCCATCGCCGACCCCGGAGTCGCCTCCGACCTGAAGTCCATCAAATTGGGAACCTCGGCACTCGGCGGTCAATTCGACCCCAATGCCCTTAACCAGATCTCCAAGACAGCCACCCGCATGGCTGTCGTCGGCAGCGGGATTACGCTGGGCGGTCTGGGCCTGGACGGCAACCTCAACCCGCTCCTGGGCTGACCGCACGATCACGCCCCGGCGCGAAAGGAACGAGCATGACCACACCGGACGAGGGCGCCCCGCTGGCCGAGGCCTTCGAGTGCCGCTTCGACTTCCAGCCCGGTTGGATCGACCTGACGCTCCGCGAGGGCACCAAGGCCGAGGCCAAAGCGCTGGCCACCCAAGTGGTGAACAGCCTCAACCCGCTCGGCCTCGAAATCGAGAAGAGCGCGGTCTTCGACGACATGGTCGAGCGGGCCGTCGATCTCAACGACGACGCCCCCACGCTCGCGGCGGCGTACTACACCGAGAGCGGCGAGGCCCTGGCCGGCCTCGTGGTCGACTCGTACGGCGACGAGGGTGTGGAGCGCCCCACTCGCGAGGAGGTCCAGCCGCTCCTCTTGGAGTGGGAGAACGCCGAAGTCGCCGGCGACCCGCAGATCACGTACCTGGAACTGCCGACCGGTCCGGCGGTGCGCGTGCAGTCGGTGCTGAAGGTGAAGCGCATGTTCGGCCTCGGCCGCAAGCTCACCGAGTTCGTCAGGTACGCGGTCTTCCCGCCCGGTATGAAGAGCCTCGTCGTCGTCACGGTCACCTGGGAGGCGATCGCCCGCACAGAGGAGATCACCGCCCTCGCCGACGAGGCGATCCAAACCATGGGCCTCACCCCGCTCGCCGCGGGATCCACCGAACCGGTGGCCGACGGAGACACCGAGTGAAGAAGGCAGCCGAGTTCACCTCGCCTCCGAAGGACTACAACGTCATCGTTCCGGACGGCTGGTTCCAGCTCCCGCTCGACCCGGACGACCGCGACCACGGCATTGGCGCCCTGGCCGAGCGGACGTTCCGCGGCGTGGACAACGCTCCTCATCTCAAGGAGCAGTTCATGCGGGACCTCCAGCGGAAGGCGAAGGACGCCTACAAGGTTGGCGGCATCGAGCTGTACATCTCCACGCTCACGATCGGTCCCGTACCACTGGCGTCCTCGCTCCTCATCAGCGTGCCGGCCCCAGACGAGTGGCCGAAGTGTTCGGGCGCCGAGGAGCTGGCGGCGCACCTTGCCGGCGGGGACATCGGTGAAGGAGGCGAACTCGGTGTGGCGGAGCTGGAGGCGGCAGGCAATGCCGTACGCCACCGCCGTCGCGAGGCCCCCGACCCGGCGGCCCAACTGGGGAACACCCTCCCGACCACGACCCTCACGTACTACGTGCCGGTCCCGGCGTCGACGCAGTGGCTGCTGCTCAACTTCTCCACGCCGATCGATCCGCTGGCGGACCGGATGGTGGAGTTGTTCGACACGGTCGCGGGGACGTTGCATTGGGCGTGACACAGCGCAAGAGCGAGCGGTCGAGGCTGCGGGCCGGGTTCGGGATCACCGCCTTCCTCCTCGTCCTGGTGGCGGCCGGGGCCGTAATCGTGCTGGTCCTCGGGACCTGGCAGGCGTTCGTGCGCGAGTCGGCGCCGGTGATTCTTGACTGGCCCGGTGGCCCTTGGGCGGTGGGCGGCCTTCTCGGGCTGGCATCCGTTCTGGGTGCGCTCGGTGGCCGGTGGCTTTCGTCCGGAGTCTCGGAGGAGACGCGCCTGCTGCGCACGGCACGCACCATCGGCACGGTGGTCTGCTGGGCAGTCGCGTTCGGGCCACCGATGTACGCACTGGGCGCGCTGCCGGGGAGGAACTGCCCCTCGTACAGGTCCAGTTGCCAGTACATCCCGGGCACGGGCAGTGCGCTCGTCGCCTACCTGCTGAGCGCCGGCCTGCTGGGATGGCTCCTCTTCCGCCGGGGCAGTGCTGTCGCCGAGGCGCGCCGGGCGAGGGAGCAGGAGCGCTTCCGCAAGCTCCGCAAGAAGGGCAAGGGGAAGAGCCGGGCGGCGCGGGGGCGTTGAGCTGGGCGTGAGGTCGGCGTTTCGATGCCTGTTCCCCCTCTACATATTCTCGTCCTTGAGGGGCCGGGGGCGGCGGTACCCGCTGGCGGTGCCCCAGAGGACGGCCACCAGGACGGCTCCCCATCCAAGGGCCAGCGAAGACACCTCGTAGGTCGCCAAGAGGCCATGAGTGAGGTGAAGATACGGGCGCTGAAAGGAGAGATAGTCGTCGTGCAAGAGGTACGAAACCGACTGTGCACCCACCAGGCTGCCGAGCATCGTGCAGCCCAGGAAGCCGTTCCTGGCACGCAGCCAGCCGGCGACCAGCCCTCCGGCGGCCACGGCCAACGGCCCCGTGAAAACGGTCACCAACTCGCTGTCGTACCGAATGACCTTCGAACCCAGCCAGCCACTCACAGCCATGCCGACGCCGACGAGCACGAGGACGGCGGCGCCACGCCAGGCGGCGCCGAAGGGCGTTCGGGGCGACCGGGTGTCGGGTGTCTCGTCCAGTTGGATCGTGGGCTGGGTCATGGGAGCGGCTCAGCTTCCGGTTCGACGAAGGAGACCGTCTGGAGGATGGACGACATCAGGCGGTAGATCTCGGTCCAGTGGTCCATGGAGGCCGTGTGGAGTGTGAAGACCGCGGTGAACGGGCCAGTGGGAAAGGGGACATGGACCTGGATCTGCCCGGTGAGAAGCTCCACCGCCTCGCCGTTTGCCGTCACTTCGGGGTTGAGTTTGTACTCGTGCACGCTGATGCAGGACACCGCCGGACCGCACGGCAGGTCGAGCCAGATGGCGTCGTTCAAGGGGTCGCCGGCGAGAGTCGCGAGGATGCCCTGGGCCACGATGTCCGTATCGTCGGCGGCCTGGTCCGTAGAGGCGACAGCCACGGTGAGGGCGCACTGGGCGACACCGTCGGCGGGCTCGTGTCTGGCCACCTCTCCATCAGGGGCCTCGACTTCCTCCGCTGTGGAGAACAGCCCCATGGCGGCGTAGGAGACACCGGTGTCTCCCATGAGTTCGGCTATCGCCGCGTAGTACGGGGCGGCCGGTTCCCAGATGCTGTCGTCGCCTCGGGAGTACAGCTCGCGTACGAAGGAGAGGGCACGCTCGGTGCGTTCCTCGGGGGTTGCGGCGAGGGGGAGGGCGAAGAAGCCCTCCGGGGCGAGGAACCAGAGGGGTGGGAGGTTCCCGTTGGCGGGGCTGACTTGCAGGGTGTTCGCGGGGCTGGTGGTGGGGAACATGCGACGCAGGGGGCCGTTCTGGTCGAGTGCAGGTCGGGTATCAGGTCAGGAAGTCTTCCGTGTGGTACTCCGTCAGCTTGAGTTCGGTGCCCTGCGGATCCATGACTGTGTTCAGACCGGAGTGACCGAAGAGTGCGTCGACTTTGCTCGGCGCCAGAACCTCGATACGGAAGCAGCCGCAGAGGTTCCGCTTCACCAACGGCGGTTGGGCATCAGGGGCTTGGGCCGCTGCAAAAGTCTCGGCGGTGTTCCGTTGCGCCGGTGTGAGGGTGCTCAGCGGAATGAAATCGAGAGGTTCGATCAGATATCGGGTGAACCTCTCTCGACGGAAGCTTCCCAGCCTGCACCACGAGCCATCCGTAAAGAAGATCTTTGCGTCATGCTTGAGTTTGAAGTCCCGCAGTTCGATTCTCTCGATGCTGGATCGTGGAGTCTCCCAGAGGAATTCATCCCCGATGGGGCTGTGGCTATTTTTCACATAAGGGAAACCCACGATCACGAGTCGGCGGTCCGTGACGACCGCGTGTGTCCGGTAGCGCTTCTCGGAGGAGCGACCGGGGTCCAGCTGCCAGGGCAGGGTGCGAGCGATCGTGTCCGGCGCAGCCCACATGACGGGGAAGTCATCGACTTCGTCCGCCGGGTCGTTCGATTTTCTCGTACCGGGGTCGGAGGACATGTCGCCGCCGACATTCCCTCCATGCGCGGAGAGAAAACCCATGACGGCGACAACCGCAGCGATTGCCACGCCCTTGACTGTGTTGCGGGCGACCGTGTCGCCGGTTGAACGGGCTGTGTACGTCGGCCCTGTGGGCCAGCCGGCGAGTTCATCCTGAATGTCATTGCGTTGAGGGTCGCGAAACCATCGCATTCCGCCGACACGCATCGCCTCGCCCGTGGCGAAGGCGACCGGCGCACGAGCGATGAATGTCTCATCGGATTCAGGCTGCCAGACGCTCATTTCGGTATGAATCCTCCCTCTTGGTGGCCTTGAAGTTGATACCGTCGCGCTTCACGATGTCACATCGCGGCAGAGACTCAGATACGAGCTGTCGATTCTTCAAGCTAATCCCCAGTTACGTGGGCGTAGATCTTAGGGGCAACCTTGATTCCTGCGTCGAGGGCCCTCCCGGCAACTCCGAACGGGTTGACGCTCCCCCCGAAGGCATTGATTCCCTTGGTACCCATCAACTGACCTGGGTGGTAGCCCGCATAGGCGAGGCCTCCCATGCGTGACATCAGGCCGCTGCTCGCGTGTGCGACCTCGAAGGCTTCTTCGGACATGCCTCCTATCTTCACCAAACCGGCCTTGCCAAGCCCACCTGTAATTCCCGCGGATTCGCCACCGAAGGACAGCATGATTCGCGAACTACCGGCGATCTTGGTTGCCTGAAACCCTTCTCCCAGTCTGGTCGCCGTTGTCGCCGCCTTGGCTGCTCCAACCACCTTGATGCCCTTGCCGAACATCCCGATACCGGGCAACAACCCCACCGCGTCGAGCCCGATCTGCATCCAGCTCACATCCGCACCGGCCGCCTTGGCAATGCCATGAGCCGCCAGCGTGAGCCCGGCGCCGATGAGTGCGGCCGTGCCGAAGATGGCCGCGAGGGGTGGGAACGGAAGGGTGACGATGGCCAGCATGCCCAGCACCGCGGTGATGTCGCCGAGCACGTCGCCGATCGCTTTGATCAGGTCGGCGTGGTCCTTGAGCCACTCGCCGGTGGCATCCCAGGCATCGCCGATGCCGTTGCCCAGCTTGTCCCAGAAACCGGGCTCGTCCGGGGCGATGTCGGCGGCCTTGTCGAGTTCCTTGCTGATCTTCCCGGCGGCTTCCTTGTACCGCTCCTCAAGGTCGTAGACCTTGCCGGTGACCTCGTCCACCGCGCCGGAGGCCTTGCCGAGTTCCTCGCTGCCTTTGCCCTCGGCCTTCTGCTCGGCCGCTTCCTTGGCTTCGAGCTTCTCGCCGGCGGACTTCTCGAGCCGGTTCGCCTCGTCCTGGAAGTCGTGCAGTTCGTTGGCCCACCGGTGCAGGGCCCGTGAGGCCTTGTCGAAGGAGTCGTGGCTCTTGTTGATGAGGGGAGTGACGTCCTGGCCGATGTACTCGGTGAAGGCAAGCGCGGTCTTGCCCTTCCACGCCCCGCATTCGATCCGTTCCAGCTCCCGCAGGGCTGTCCCCAACTCGCTTGCCAGACTGCCGAGCTTCTTGGCGAGTTCCCGGGTGTCCTCCACGTCTCCGGGGGTGGGGTCCCAACCTATGTGCGGGAAGGCGGGGCGCTTGCCGGCCACGTCACTTGCCCTTCTTCGGAGCCTTGAGGGACTCCGCGAGGTCCAGATCGAGCTTGCCGAAGGACTCACCGATTTTGTTGATCATCTTGACCGCACCGCTGGTGTGCTTGCCGAGCTGCTTGATGCCGTAGCCCCACTCGTCGGCGAAGTCCTGTACGTCCTCAACGAGTTGGCTCTGGCCGACGGCCGAGGCATCCGTGCCGCGGAGGGTGCGGCGGGTTGCATCCATCCGGTCGCTGATGGTGGCGAAGGTCTTCTTCAGATCTTCGAAGATGGTGTCTTCTAGACGCAGATCACTCATGTGGTGTCCGGGTTCCTGAGGGGGTGGCGGCGGCTTGAAGTTCGCGGCCGGGAGGGTCTGCGGGAGTCTTCCTCACGGTGTCCCCACAGCACGCGGAAGGCAGCAGGGCTGAGGTCGCGGTGAGCGCGGCAGCAACGGGCAAAGAGCGGCGCGTCACGGTGGACTCCCCGTAAGACAGAGATGCAGCCAAGAGCGATGACGGTATCGGTGGGGCTGTTGGTTTGGCCAGGCTGAACCCCCTTCAAGATGCGACTGATTGATGACCTAGCGAGGCAAAACGGTCGCCTTTTGTGCCCTGATCGTGTCCGCCCTTGAGCAGGTCTGGCCCCGGGCGTTCGGGGCGGCGTCCGGGGCCAGAACCAGGCGCGTGTCTTCGCGGGAGCTATCGGGCTGTCCCGCATCCAGGGCAGCTGCACGGAGGAAATGCCGAGGTCTGTGGGGTGGGGTCGATGCGGCTGCCCGTCCAGGTGTGGATCTGCCCCTGGTTTTCGACGACCGCACCCCCAGGCGTCACCCTGTAGACGCGGATTGTCATCCGGGACGGTCTTGGGGCCTCGTCTTGGAGGAGTTCCAGTGGGTCTGCCTGTGGTGGGTAGTGGTCGGCGCAGTCCGGGCAGGCGTAGACGCTGAAACCGGGGCCGGTGGCCGCGTGTACCTCGTGGACCAGGACTGGTTCGTCGGTGGTGCGTTGGCAGCGGGCGCACATGCGGACCGGTGGGCGGGTGGTCATCGGGTGGCTCCTACGGGGATGCCGTGGATGTGAGCCGGGCCGACGTCGATGCCGAGAGTGGCGAGGTAGAGGGCGCGGCGGCGTTCGCGTTGCCTGCGGCGTTCCAGGTATGACTCGGCGTTGCCCAGGAGGTAGGGACGCACGAGGGGTGATGCAAGGCCGTCAAGTAGGTCGGCGTGGTGAAGGAGTTGGGGAGTGAGGGGGGCTGAGGGGTGCCGGGTGAGGTGTGCTGCTCGGTGTTGGCCGCTCGGGTGCGGTGTTAAGGCGGTGAGGATCCAGGTGAGGAGTCGGAGGATAGGGTTTTGCATGCTGGCGCTCCTTCGAAGCGTTCGGCCATGCCCCGGGACGGCTCGCATCCGTTGCCGGGGTCTGTCATAAGAACCGTAGGGGCCCTTGCTGGGGGTTGTCTACCCATATGGGGGGTGAGAGGCCTCTATGACTTCATGCTGGGTGCTACGTACAGTTCGCCTGTGTTCGAATTTGATCCCACGAGGCCCAAGTGGCAGCAGATCGCCGAGGTGGTTCGGCAGCGAATCGCCAGCGGTGAGTACCCCGTTCGCGGACTGATCTCCGAAGTGAAGTTGGAACAGGAATTCGGAGTTGCTCGCGAGACGGTTCGCAAGGCGACCGCTGCTCTGCGGGAAGAGGGGTTGATCACCACCACCCGCGGCATGGGCTCCTTCGTCGCCGACCGGTGACCGGCGGCCAGGCGGATGCGACGACAGGGCAGGTCGAAGGCAAGTTCACCGTGCTGACGGGGCATGGATCGCGACCGGCGTGATCGCGCTCACTGCCGCGGCCAGCGTTCTGCTGTGGGTACTGGCTGCCTGGAAGTGGCTGGTTCGACGGACGGTGCCGGTTCTGCTGGAGGGGCCCGGAGGCTCGTGGGGATTCGGTGTTCTCTCTGGGCTGGTCAGCGTGGCGGGCGGGGTCGGTGTGGTGTGGTTCTTCGGGAGTGGGGCGGCGAGTTCGCGGCTCCGGCGCTGGGGGCGGTCGGCGGGGCCGCCGGTTTGCGCGTGCGCGCCCGGAGCCGTCGGCGCCTTCGTTCCGCGTTCGCCGTGCTCAGTCACCGAAGAGATCATGGGCCTGCCCGTGCAGCGGCCGTACGCCTCGATCGCTGGATCCCTGTGCTGGACGCTGGAATGCGCGACGTGTCAATTCAGTGAAGCCGTGGTGTGCGGTGCTCCACGAAGCGATCACGTTTTGCTGCCGCACTTGGCGCAAGGCGCGCCCGTGATGCCATCATCCCTTGGCACGCTGGTCATCTACCTCTGAGGACGCCTGCCATGCTGACAATGCGACGGAGAGCGGCTGCGGCCTGTCTCATTGTTGCTATCGCCCTGTCCGTGACTAGTTGCAGTGGTGATTCATCCGACACCGGCAACGACAAGATCGCGGGAGCGGATTCGGGCGAATCGGATTCCGCGTCGCCTTCCGCCTCCGCATCGGCCGAGGCGGGTGCGCCGACCTTTGATCTTCCTTCGGACATTGAGGTGACCGTGGAGAGGCCGTCGACCGGGGACGCGACGAAGGACGCGATTCTGCGGGACACGGCGTATGCGGCTCAGGCTCGCGTCGAGGCCTTCGCCAAGGGGGAGGGCCAGACCGTAAACATGAATCGCTACTTCGCGGTCTCTGCCCTCACCTACTGGGTCGATCGGGTCGCGACGGTCAAGAAGGACGGGCTCACCATCACTGGCGACTACCGGTTCTTCGGTTTCGAGGTCACGGACGCCGCGGACGGCAAGACGGCCGCGGTCCAATACTGCGAGGATCAGAGCAAGGCGTACGGCAAAGAGATCAAGACGGGCAAGGTACAGCGCACTGAGCCGAGCGACGATGACTTCATCCTGAACACGCTCCAGGTTTCGAAGGATTCGCGCGGTGACTGGCAGGTGACGGTGCAGAGCTGGAAGCAGGGGGACGCGTCATGCGTGCGGGGATAAGGGCAAGGGCAACACTTCCGGTACTTCGGACGGCCGCGGCCGTAGGCCTCGTCATGGCGCTGGGGACGGGCTACCCGGCGTACGCGGGTGATCCTCAGTACGGCGGTGGTCAGGGGTCCACCAAGCCCGACCCGCCGACCCCCGACTCCAACGCCACCTCCGGCAACGGCTCCATCGGTGCCAACATCCGCATCAAGCAGAGCAAATCCGGCTCGGGCGAGTCCACCACGACCGCCACGTCATCGAACGCGAACTGGAAACCCCCGGTCTGCTGGTACGAGCCCATGTACACGCCGGAGGAGTACGAGGAGTTCATCAAGTCCGCGTACACGGGAGCGCTGGAGCCTGCGGCGAGTTACGCCAAGGCGCGGGCGGAAGAGAAGTACCACAAGGACGACAAGGGTCTTTGGTGGCAGGTGAAGTTCCGTGACGACAACTACACCGAGGCCTGTCCTGTCACCACGGACAACTGGGAGATCTGGGTCCCGCCGGCGGATCCGCAACCCGACCCCAACAAGCTGACTCCGGAGATCCTCTCCGAACTGGCCTACAACTCAACCAAGTTGCCTACGCCGCCTGTCGAGTTGAGCCCGAGTGAGGACCGGCTGATCGTCAATCTCGGTACGCGGGTGGCGTTCAAAGGCGACTTCGATCGTGTGTGGACGACCGCGAGCATCAACTACAAGGGTGTCCAAATGGCCGCGACCACCGTCGCGACCCCGGTCGCGCTCAAGGTCGAGGCCGGCACCGACGAGGCGGACCCGCAGAGTTGCACGTACGACCTCGTCAAGGGCGAGGACGGCTATTCGGTCGACAGCAAGAACGCGGGCTGCAACGTCACGTACCGCCGCTCGTCCGGTACCGGAACCTATCCTTTCAAGGCGTCGATCACCTGGAAGGTGACCTGGACCGACTCGGCTGACCCGGACGGCCCCGCGCGGCAGCCGGCTCTGCCGGACGGATTGTCCACGTACGAGCAGGACGTGACGGTCAAGGAGATCGAGTCCGTGAACCGCTGACGGTTCACCGAGGCATAGAAGCGCCCCGCGAACGCGCGATCCGTGGATTCCACTGGGCGGAGGCGGGCGGCGAGCCTCAAGGCGTTCGCTGACGAGTAGGCCTGCCGGGGCCATCGACTCCGCCGTACGTTCGCTGAATACGATCGCCTGGCCCCCGACGTCCTACGGTGTCGGGGGCCAGGTGTTTCATCCGTTGATTCCCGGCAGAACCGCCGGTCCCGTCCGGGCCCCCGACTCCGGCGGAGTGATCCGCACGGTTCCCTAGCCCCGCCCCAAATGGCCCTCCATCACCCCCGCCAGCCGCTCCAACGCACCCATGACCCACTCCCGGTCCTCCCCGAGCCCGGCCAACAGCTCCACCTCGGCGGCCAGTTGACGTGGGAACAGGCTGTCCACAGCCTTCTCGCCGGTCGGGGTGATGGTGACCAGAGCGGCGCGGCGGTCGGCGGGGTTGGGGGTGCGTTGGATGAAGCCGCGTTTTTCCAGTCGGGCGAGGGTCTTGCTGACGCCGGCGCGAGAGAGGCCCATCTGTTGGGCGAGGCGGCGGGCGATGGCCGGTTCGGTCGCGTGGCGGAGGGGGATGAGCATGTCGACTTCCGGCGCGGTGAGCGGGGCGCCTTCGTAGAGCGGCTCGACGGCGCGGTCGAGCAGCGCGGTGATGCGCTTGAGCAGGGCGATGAGTTCCATCGGGGAGGTGTCGAGGCCGGGGTTGTGCGCGGCCCACTGCCCCCGAACGTCGGTGGTCGGGATTGACATGCGTATCGCCCTTTTTAACCTGGAGGAAATTGTTAACCAGTGAACCATCAGTTACCTTTAAGTCCATGGTAGCCCTGTCCTCCGGTCAAAAGGGCGTCTCCCGCGACGCCGATACTCCCTCTTCCGCCCAGCCGTCGAAGCGCGCGGCCACGGTCCTCGTGGTGGTCCTCGCCGCGCTCACCGCCGTCGCGCCCCTCGCCATCGACACGTACGTCCCAGGCTTCCCCTCGATGGGTGCCTCGCTGCACGCGAGCAGTTCGGCGGTGCAGCTGACCATGACGGCGTTCCTGGCCGGTCTCGTGGTCGGGCAGCTGGTGATCGGCCCGATCAGTGACGGTCTGGGGCGGCGCGGGCTCCTCGTATCGGGAACCGCGGGCTTCGCCGTCTTCTCCCTCGTCTGTGCCGTCGCGCCGAACATCACCGTCCTGAACGGCGCCCGCTTCTTGCAGGGCGTCGCCGGAGCGGCGGGCATGGTCCTGGCCCGCGCGGTGATCACCGACCGTTTCCACGGCCCGGACATCCCTCGCTACTTCGCGCTGCTCTCACAGATCCTCGGCGTGGCACCGATCGCGGGGCCCGTACTCGGCGGCGCGATCCTCTCCGTCTCCACCTGGCGCGCGGTGTTCGTCACGCTCACCGTCATCGGCGGCGCGATGCTGCTGGCCGTGCTGCGGAAGGTGCCGGAGACCCTGCCGCCCGAGCGCCGGCAGACCGGAGGCCTCACGAACACCTTCCGTGCGATGGGGGAGCTGCTCGGCCGCCGGACCTTCATGGGGTACGTCCTTGTCCTCGCCCTCTGCTCGGCGGCGATGTTCGCCTACATCAGCGGATCCAGCTTCGTCTTCGAGGGCCTGCACGGGGTCTCGGCGACGACGTACTCGCTGATCTTCGCCTCCAACGCCGTCGGCATGCTGCTCGCCGGTGCCCTCTTCGCCCAGCTGGCGGCGCGCGGCGTACGCCTGAACACCCTGCTCACGGCGGGCGTCTGCACGGCCGCGCTCGGTACGCTCGCCCAGGTCCTCCTGGTCGTCTCCCTCGGCGAGACCCTCGCGGGCACCTGGGCCACCCTGTTCGTGACCATGACCGGCATCGGCATGGTCTACCCGTCGACGACGAGCCTCGGCCAGACCCTGGGCCGGCCCCCACGGGCGCCGCCTCCGCCCTCCTCGGCGGCGTGCAGTTCCTGTTCGGCGCCCTCACCTCCCCGCTCGTCGGGATCTTCGGCGAGGACAGCTCCCTGCCGATGGCGGTCATCATGCTGATCGCCGTCGCGGGGGCGGGAATCGCGCTGGTGGGGCTGGCGCGGCCCTGGGAGGGGCGGGGGGAGATGGCGGGCGGCGCCGAGGGTGCGCAGTAGGGCGGGCCTTGGGAGTGGGGCGTGCGACGGGTTCGCTCGTACTCGGTCCTCGCGACCGGGGATCTCAGGCCGCGTGGTCCTCGAAGCGGAACTCGGGGGTCGTACGCGGGTCGATCCGTGCCCCCGATTCAAGGGCGGTGGCAAGTCGCTCGATCAACTCAAGAGTCGGATCGACGCCGCTCTCCTCGATGGACTCGATGTCCTCCTCGGACATATCGGCCCGTCGAGCCAGCTCAGCCATACTCCAGCCCAGGACGGAACGGCGGTCGTAGACCGCCTGGGCGAAGTCCATCCGTCGCCCCGCGGCGCGGTACTCCGGGTCTTCGCGGTGCTCGGGCGGGACCTTCCAGCTGGTGTGGTATCCGCTGCTCATCAGGCCTCCTCGTTTCTACTGTAGACGTCGTGCTCACCGGCTGGAGGGTGCTCGGCCTCGCACCGCTTCCGAGCCCGATGTGCCTTCAGGACCTCGTCGGTCTCGCGCATCCGCGTCTTCCGGAACACGGTGAGTAGAACCGCCCTCCTTCCAGGTGCCAGCCAGTACGTCACCCGGATTGCACCGATACACAACTCCCGCAGACCGTCGCCCAGATGACTGGACAGGGGAAAGGGCAACGCCGGGCCCTCGGCTGAGAGTCGGTCGGCAAAGCGTTCGACGGCCCGGTGGTCGGGAAATGCGAGAGTTTCCAGCCAGGCGCGCACCTCCGGCTCGATTTCGATTGTGTACGGGGCTGGTGGCTCCGGCATTCGCTGTTCCCTTCGCCTCGGGTGTCGTGGATCTTCACCCAAGTGGCACGAAGCGTTGTCCTGGCACGCTTTCCGTCGGAATTCACCGGATCGAGTCGGCGGTTTTCCTTGGCCTTTCCACTGGCGCAGTGGCTACGGCGCCCGCGCCAGGCCCCGATCCCGGTACCTCGTAGGCTGACCCGAGTCGAACAGGTGAGCAGGCGTGCGGTGAGCAGGCTTGCGCAGGTGCAGAGGAACGGGGGGCACACCAATGGCCCGGTACATGGAGACGCTCACCATCGAGCGCGGCGGGTTTCGGATCAAGGTGCCGGAGTCGTGGTGGGAGTTCGACGTGCGGCCCGAGTCGCGTGACGACTCGATACGGCGGATGGTCGACGAGCGGATTCGGCAGCGGCCGGAGCTGGCCAAGTACCGTGACACGTATGCCGCGTTCCTGCAGAAGGCCGCGGCCGATGCCTGGAAGTCCGGTGCGCTGTACTGCGGTTGCATGGCCGAGGCCTTCGGCGGTGACACCCCGATCACCGGCTCGGTCACCGTCTCGATCGTCGGCGGCCGTTCCGCGACCGGGGAGCCACTCTCCACCGACCCCCAGACCATGGCCGGACAGCTCTCTGTGCGCGAGGCCAAGAAGGAGGGGGACGCGTGGCGCAAGGTGACGACGGTCGACATACCCGGCGTGGGCACCGCCGCGCGCACGTACGGCATCGAGGACATCGTCGTACCCGATGACGCTCTGAACCGCACCATTCGCGCCGTGCTCATGCAAACCTTCGTGCCCGTGCCGGGGCAGGAGGGCAAGGTCGCCCTCGTCGCCGGGAGCAGCCAGGTCCTCGACCTCGCGGACTCCTTCTTCGACATCTTCGACGCGATCACATCGACGTTCCGGTTCGCGGAGTAGGCGCCGCCGTCTTTCGGTGGCTCGGGCAGATCCAGTAACTTCGCTCATGCGTACGGATGTTGCTGACGTGCTTGCAGTCACGGGGGATGAACGTGGTGAATCGGCCGAGGGACTGGCATGTTCTGGATCTGGACAAGGACCCGACGCCGGGTGATCCGGACCGGGTGCGGTCGCTGGCAAAGAATCTGCAGGACTTCGCGGACGATGTCGGGGACGGGCTGCGTCTGATCAAGGGGATGGCGGACGAGGAGGCGGTCCTGCAGTGGGCGGGGAAGTCCGCGAAGGCGTTTCAGGATCAGTTTTCGGGTGTGCCGAAGCAGTTGAAGAAGCTGAAGACGTCGTATGACATGGCGGGGGATGCGCTGGCGGCGTACTGGCCGAAGCTGGAGCGTGCGCAGGCCCTCGCCGACCGGGCGCTGGCCGACGGGCGTGCGGCGCAGGCCGACCTGAGCTCGGCCAAGTCCCGTCTCTCGTCGGCTGATTCGTGGGTGACGAAGGCCGGCAAGGAAGCCGACAAGTACAAGGACGACCCGACCGGCAGCAAGAGCACCGAGAAGCCCGATGAGGCCAAGGTCCGGGCAGCCACCCGGGACGCGCAGCATGCCAAGTCGGCCCAGACGTCCGCCCAGTCGGACGTCAGCTCGGCACAGAACGCGCTGGACGCGGCGAAGAAGATGGCCGAGGACGCCCGCACCATGCGCGAGGAGGCGGCGCGGGAGGCCAAGACCAAGATCGACGAAGCCTCGGACGCGGGGATCCGTAACCGGAAGTGGTGGGAGGAGGTCGGGGACTGGTTCTCCGATAATTGGGACACCATCGTCACGGTCTGCAAAGTCGTCGTAGCCGTGCTGGGTATCGTCGCGATGATCATCGGGGGGCCGATCCTCGGCGCGATCGTGCTGATCGCGGCCCTCGTCGTACTCGCCGACACCCTCAACAAATACGCGAAAGGCCAGGCATCTCTATGGGATGTCGCATTCGCGGCTCTGGACTGCATACCCGGCATGAAGGGACTGACCACCCTCGGCGGACTGGCCAAGGGCCTGAAGGGCCTGAGCAAGGTGGGCCTCAAAGGCATGGCCCTTGGGGCCAAGGGGCTCGGCAAGAGCACTCGCTCCCTGGGCCGCCAGATGAAGAAGCTCCTCACCCGCGGTGACCCGATCGACATGGCCACCGGCCAGATGGTCATGTCGGCCACCGACGTTGCCCTCGACGGGATGCTGCCGCTGCTCTTCGAGCGTCACTATCGCACCGGCGTCCGCAGCGGTCGCCTCCTGGGGCGTAGCTGGACTTCCACTCTCGACCAGCGGCTGCTGCTCGATGCGAGCGGGGCACGGTTCGTTGTCGATGACGGCATGGTCCTCACGTACCCGGTACCCGAACCCGATGTGTCTGTGCTCCCGGTGGAAGGCCCGCACTGGCCGCTCGAATGGCAGGGTGGCGAACTCACCGTGCACCGTCCCGAGACGGGCCACACCCTGCGCTTCCGTGCGCTGGCTGACGGGTCGCCGTCCGAACTGCTCCTGACTCTTGTCAGCGACCGCAACGACAACACGATCTCGGTCGCATACGCCACCGACGGCACTCCCGAGGAGATCACTCATCACGGCGGGTACCGCATCGGCGTGACCTGCGAGGACGGCCGCATCACCGAGCTGAACCTGCGCAGCCACCCCGAGCAGCCCACCCTGGTCCGGTACGGCTACGACGAAGACGGGGATCTCGCCGAGATCTACAACTCCTCAGGCCTGCCGTTGAAGTTCACCTACGACGACCGCCGCCGCATGACGGGCTGGGAGGACCGGAACGGTGCCTGGTACCGCTTCGAGTACGACGAAGCCGGGCGCTGCGTCGCGGGACGCGGCATCGACGGGATCCTGGACTACACCTTCGAGTACGACGAGGTGGCGCACCGCACTACCGCAGTCGACTCCCTGGGGCACACCACCCTTTACGAGTTCAACGACGCCTACCAACTGGTCGCCGAGACCGATCCGCTGGGTAGCACCACCGTCCAGGAATGGAATCACCGAGACCAACTTCTTTCCCGCACAGACGCGTTGGGCCGCACCACGCGTATGGAGTGGGACGAGGACGGCAACCTGACCACCGTCCACCTGCCCGACGGAGCCACCTCTTCCGCGGTTTTCAACGAGCTGAACCTGCCGGTGGAACTGACCGGTTACGACGGCACGGTCATGCGACAGGAGTGGGACGAGCGGGGCAACTGTACGTCCATGACCGACCCAGCGGGCGCGACGGTGGTCTTCACGCCCGACGAGACGGGCGCCCTGGCCTCACTGACCGAACCGACGGGTGCGGTCCAGCGCTACGTCAACAACACCGCGGGTCAGCCGGTTTCGTCGATGGATCCACTCGGTGCGGTGACGCGCTTGGCGTACGACCCCTTCGGCCGGAACGCTGCCCTCACCGACCCGCTGGGGGCCACGACCCACCTCACCTGGACCGTCGAGGGGCATCAGGCTTCCCGTGTGGACCCGGACGGCAGCACGGAGGCCTGGACGTACGACGGTGAGGGCAACTGCCTCACCCGCACCGACGCGCTGGGCCAGGTCACCTGCTTCACCTATGGCGGCTTCGATCTGTTGAAGACGCGAACCACCCCCGGCGGGGCCCGCCACACGTTCACGCACGACACCGAACTGCGCCTCACCCGGGTCACCAATCCACGCGGACTCACCTGGGACTACGTCTACGACTCGGCGGGCAACCGCACCTCGGAGACCGACTTCGACGACCGGACCCTCGTCCACATCTACGACGCGGCGGGCCAACTCCTCAGCCGCACAAGCCCGTTGGGGCAGACGATGGCGTTCTCCTACGACATCGTGGGCAACCAGGTCGAGAAGACGGTGGATGGCAGGGCGACGGTCTTCGCTCATGACCCGAACGGTCGTCTGCTGCGGGCCACCGGTCCGGATGTCACTCTTGCCTATCAGTACGACGTGGCAGGCCGCATCACCGCCGAGGTGGTCGACGGACGTGTGCTTACCACGACGTACGACGCCCTGAGCCGCCCCACATGCCGCATCACGCCCACGGGAGCCACCGCGACGTACTCATACGACGCCGCAGGCAACCGCACCACACTCACTGCGGCGGGGCGCACGTTCGAGTCCACGTACGATTCCCTCGGCCGTGAGACCAACCGCCGACTCGGCGACCACGGACTCACCCTCGCACAGGCCTGGGACACGGAGGATCGCCTCACAAGCCGCACCCTGGCCGCTGCGGGCAGGGCGCTGAAGCAGGAGACCTATACCTATCGGGCCGACGGCAGTGTCTCCGCGCTGGAGGACCGTGCCTCCGGACGCCGGACCTTCGACGTCGATGGCGCGGGCCGTGTCACCGGGGTCCGGGCCGCGGATTGGACCGAGTCCTACGCGTACGACGAGTCCGGCAACCAGACACGGGCCGCATGGCCGGACCGGCAACCCACCCCCGAGGCGCGGGGTGACCGCGCCTATGACGGCAACCGCATCACCCGTGCTGGTGCCGTTCACCATGAATACGACGCCGCAGGCCGGGTCGTCCTGCGGCGCAAGACCCGGTTGTCCCGCAAGCCCGACATCTGGCGTTACACCTGGGACGCCGAGGACTCCCTCACCTCGGTGGTCACCCCGGACGGGACGGTCTGGCGCTATCTCTATGACCCGATGGGACGTCGTACGGCGAAACAGCGCCTGGGTCCCGACGGCTCGACTGTTGTCGAGGAGACCCGCTTCACCTGGGACGGTCCCCATCTCGTGGAGCAGACCACCCGTACGGCCGGCGGACTTGAGGAGGTCACCCTCACCTGGGACCGCGACGACACCAGGCCTGTCGCCCAGACGGAACGCCGCATCTCCGCCAACGAACCCCAACACATCGTCGACGAACGCTTCTTCGCCATCGTCACCGATCTGGTCGGCACGCCGACTGAGCTGGTCTCGGAGGACGGCGACATCGCCTGGCGTGCCTCCGCCACTCTCTGGGGCCTGGCCACGTGGAGTGCGGACGCGGAGACCTGTACGCCCCTGCGTTTCCCGGGCCAGTACTACGACCCCGAGACCGAGCTCCACTACAACTACTTCCGGCACTACGACCCGACGACCGCGACGTACCTCAGCCCGGATCCGCTGGGCCTGGCCGCGGGGCCCAACCCGCGCGGTTACGTCCTCAACCCCCTTCTCTGGATCGACTATCTCGGTCTCCTGACCTGTCGGCAGAACGCGAGGCGGCTGCGCAGGAACATGCGGCGCGAGGGGCGTCCGGTGAGCCGTGGCCAGGCGGCGGCGCATATCGTTCCGTCCGGAGGCAATATGGGCCACTGGGTTCCCGGGGCCAGAAGCCGTGACCTGCTGGAAAGGTATGGAGTCGATGTCAACGACGCGGCGAACGGCATACCTCTGGGGCACCCGAGCCCGCACAACTTCACCCACCGCGAGCCCTTCCTGCAACGAGTCAACCAGCGTCTGGAGCAGGTTGTGGAGGACAGGACAGCCCGCGGCTTCGGTGCACGCGCCATCCGCACCGAACTCCGACGGGAGTTGCGAGGTATCGGACGTGAGGTTGGGGGCGAGCTTTCAACCGGCGTACCTTCACCGACTGCAGCCTGGACGGCACCATAATGATTGAAAATCCACAACAGAACCTTTCTGTCTATCGATTGCTGCCGCGCATGGGCGAATTTCGCACCCTGCTTCTCGGAAGTTCCCTAAGGAAACTCATTCGTTGGCAGATCAGCGGATCCGAGCTGGACCTTCCGACGTCCTTCAGCGGCTCTTGGGACGGGAATCCGCGTTGGCGGAAGGGTGAGTTCCCGTGTGGATATCCGGGTGCTCCCGTGCTCAGTCGAAGTGTTGCCGATGCGCTGGCGGGCGAACTGCCGGTGGCGGGACGCCTTGTGCCGGTCGTCATCGACGGCAACGAATCCTCCGAATCCGACGAGTACTTCGTCTATCTCGTGGAGCGGATCGTCGACTGCCTGGATACGCGGCGTTCGTCCAAACCGAAGAAGACGACCGGCGAGATCACCAAGGCGGTCTTCCTCCCGGACGCGCTCCCCGCCGAGCTACCCGCGTTCCGAGTGCCGCAGTACCGCGGGGGCGTCTACTGGAACGGCTGGGCGGTCGACTGCCTGGTCGAACTGCTCGGCGACGACATCGAGGCCCGCCTGGTCTGGTCGGAGGATCCGTCCCTCACACCGCACCCCAATCCCTGGGGCTTCTGAGTCTGCTCATCGCATGCGATCCTTGATGGATGTTCGGCTTCGGGAAAATGGGGACGCCGTGACCGCGCAGGACGACCTCCCGCGGCTGGTGCCGCCACCCGACGATGTTGAAGTGGATGTCGACTGGTCCCAGGTCGAGGATGCACTGGGAACGACGCTGCCTGATGACTACAAGTGGCTCGTAGAACGATATGGACCGGGCTCGTTCAATGACTTTCTGTACATCCTGCAGCCCAGCTCGCCTTTTTATCCGACACGCCTGGTGGAATCCGCGGACCGAACCGCGGAGATCCTTGATGACCTCCGGGAAAGTGGGGGAAAGATCCCCTACGAGACCGATGAATTGCTACCCGTCGGCAAGACGGACAACGGCGACACCGTCTACTGGGTGACACGACCGGAGGGTGCGCCGAATTCCTGGACAGTGGTGGCGAACGGTGCACGCAACATGAAGTGGTCGCACTTCGACGGCGGTATCGTCGATTTCCTGGTGGCCGTATTGTCCGGGGCGCATCGCGTGGATGTCTTCCCGAAGGGCTTCGTCAGGGCCGAGCCTGTTTTCGAGGGTTACCCGCCTCCGGACGCGCGGCGACGCTGAACCTTTGGATGGGGCGAGATCGTCGCCCTCCATAGGAGCTTTGACGTGCGACGGGAAACGCGCCTCCGTGGATGAACCAACGCGATAAGCAGGATCAAGTCGAGGAGACGCGCTACATGACATCGAAAACCCGCGATGAGCTCATTCAAATGGTGGAGCAGCTTATCTCCGCAACCCTTCCAGAAGATGAGGAAGGTGAACTCGTAGAGGAATTGAGAGGCAGTCTCTTGCATCCCCGCGTTACCGATATCATCTATTACTCGGATCCTGAGCTCACGGCAGAGGAAGTAGTGGACCAAGCTCTGGCCTATTGCCCGATTGAACTGTGATTTGGGCGAAGGCGCTCGCTGGAATCAACGGGAATTCTCCCATCATGCCGATATGGCTACGACCGTCGCAGTTCATACCCGACATGCGCGCGGAGCCAGGCGGGAGTTGGGGGGTTCTAACGTGGGAATCATGGACATTCTGAGCATGGAGATCGCCCGGCAGGACTGGGAGCTCATGACGTGTGGATGCCGCAGGACCGGCGAGCATATTCCGGTGGATTTCCTTCGCTCACTGGATGGCCCGCCGCCAGATCGGGCAGGCGAAGGATGGGCTGACAATCATGTGTTCGTGCAGTCGAACCTCATGCAGCCTGCTGTCGCAACGGCGTCGTTCGTCATGGCTGCCTTGGCGCGGGGGGTCCCTGTAGAGCATCGGCGCCAGTTGATGCTGGTCCTCCACGCATTGGCCAACGGTGAGCAGGATGATATTGCCGAAGAATGCCTCGGCGTTATTCGTGGTGGCTCGTGGCTTCTTTACGGGGAGATCTCCTCAGGTCGCGATATCGATGCGGCATCATACGCCTTCGAGATGCTCGAACTCATCGAAGACGAGTCCAGCAGATTCGTGAAATTTCGAGAAGCAGTGAGGGAGAACCTCCCCTCGGATCTGTGGTGACGGGGCGTTCCGCTGAGGTGGCTTCTGCGCCGGGGCCGTCCCCCTTGGCTGAAGGCGGCGGGTACCGGCTTCGCAGCCGGCGGTCCGGGGGAAGTCTCGACATCGACGGGCGCACGGTCTGCATGTCGAGTTGCAACAGTGGGCGCGCTTCCAACTCTGGCGCTTCCACGCGTAGATGAGTGCGCGGTGTCCTCCGGCACGGTCGCCACGGCCGGCCTCGGCACCCCACCGGTGAGCGGAACAGCGCGCGCAGGCGCGGTCCTCACAGACTTCGACACCCAAGTGACCACGGAAAACGTGCCTGCCGCCCGCCCTCGGATCACCACGCCCGAAACGCCCCCAACCGGTACATTCGACAGAACTCACGGGCACGAAATGGGCTGCCCCTTCCGCTCGTTCGTCACCCCCGTGGCTGAAAGATCACGCCACCCCGCCTCCACGAGTGAGCACCTCGTGCAGGCCTCGTGTACACCCCGTAACGAGTCGACCGCGGCGGCACGTCAGTGGATTCGCTGCTGCACAGCACCTTCACCTCCCGGATTCCCTTACTCAACACGGCAGCCCCCGCCCCTCATTGCAGCTGTATAACGTCGGCCTCTGTGGGGTGCGAGAGCCTTGGTGCACCTTGAGGGGCTTATGCGCGGCTGATACGGTGCCATGGCTTGAGACTCGCTTCCGCGCTGGCTGTTCGGCCAGGTCGGGCGGTACGTCCGGGCAAGGGCGGGCCGGGGTGGAGTGTCCCGGTTGGCGCGGTAATCGGTCGAAATCTTCTTGGGTGTACGGGGAGCGGTTGCGTGAAGATCCAAGAGCGTACGGGGGCGGGCAACAACCGTTCCGCTGCGCCGGTCCACCCGGCGATGGGCGAGCGCCTTCCCGCGCCGCCTCGCGAGCGCAAACCCGCGCTCGCCGCTCTCGCGGTGCTGCTGATCCTCGTGGGTGCGCTGGGCGCGACCATGCTGGTGCTGCGCGCCGGGGACCGGATCGAGGTCGTTCAGGTGACGGACAACATCCAGGCCGGGGACTCCGTGGGCGACAACGTGAAATCCGTGATGGTCGCGGACGACACCGGCGTCAACTACATCAGGTGGGCCCAGGTCGACACCCTCAAGAAGCTCACGGCCAGGTCGCCGATCTACGACGGAACCCTCGTCATCGGCGAGATGTTCGAAGAGGTCCCGTCCATCCCCGAGGGCAAGGCCTCCGTAGGCCTCGCGCTCAAGGAGGGCCAGTACCCCGTGGGCATCAAGTCGGGCGACACCGTGGCCGTGTACCGCGTCAGCGGGGACAGCGGCGCCGGCAGCAGCTCATCGAGTGCCGGGGGCGCCGACAGCACACTGATCGTCGACCGGGCCGAGGTCAAAAACGTCAAGACGACGACGGACAGCACGATCAGCAGCACCAGCCTCCCGGTCACGCTCACCGTGGACAGTGACGACGCGGCCGCTGTCGCTCAGGCCTCCTCGGCCGGCGAAGTCGCTCTCGTTCTGATCCCCGGCAACTAAAGGCGAGTGAGTAAAGAGACATGGCGCTCATCGCCCTCGCCGCCGACAAGGGTTCCCCCGGCGTCACCACCGCCGCGGTAGCCCTGTCGGCCGTCTGGCCCCGCCGGGTTCTGCTCGCCGAGACGGACCCCGCCGGCGGTGACCTCGTGTACCGCAGCGCCGCCGCGCACGGCGGTCCGCTCAACCCCAACACCGGCATGCTGTCGATAGCGGCGACGGCCCGCCGCGGCCTCGTACCAGATCAACTCTGGGACCACGTACAGCCGTTGAGCGGCGGGCTCGAAGTCCTCGTCGGGCTCGGTGTGGCCGAGCAGGCCACCGGGCTCGCCGGGCTGTGGCCCACTCTGGGCCGCGCCTTCGCGCAGCTCGCCGACTCCCCGCACGCGCCCGCCGACGTCATCGCCGACTGCGGCCGGATCAGCGGAGACACCCCCGCCGTCGAACTCTTCCCGCACGCGGCCCTCGTACTGCTGCTCTCGCGCACGGAGCCGGAGGCGATCGCCCGTGTCCGGGACCGGGCCGCCGCCCTCTCCGCCAAGCTGCACGGCGGCGGCCGCGGCGCGGCCACCCTCGCCAACCCGCTCATCGGGGTCATCCTGATCGCCGAGCCGAGCGACTCCGCCAAGCTCGTCCACCAGGTCAACAACATGCTCGTAGCGGCGCAGACCGGTGCGCGGGTCGTCGGCACGCTCGCCGACGACCCCTCCGGCGCCGACCAGTTGGCCGGGCGCAAGCGCGGGCGGCTCGACAAGTCGCTGCTCATCCGCTCCGCCCGCAAGGTCACCTCGGACCTGTATCAGCAGTACGGCGCCGCCTGGGCCGTACCCGCGCACGGTCAGGTTCCCGGACCCCACGGACAGCCCGCCGCCGGGGCCGGCCGATGACCGCGGTCGACCACCAGCTGGTCAAGCGGTTCCGGCAGGACGCCGGTGACCGGATCTCCGAGCAGCGCCGCGAGGACCAGGTCCGCGGCGTCACGCCGATGTCCAACGAGGACGAACGGCACTACGCGCGTGCGGTGATCGCTCAGATACTTGAGGATTACGCCCGCACCGAGATCAACCTCGGCAGGACACCTCTCGACGCGGAGACCGAGGAGCAGTACGCGGCCGCCGTGCACGCCGCGCTCTTCGGCGTCGGCCGCCTGCAGCCGCTGCTGGACAACCCCGAGGTCGAGAACATCGACATCAACGGGTACGACCAGGTCTTCGTCGGGTACGCGGACGGCAGCGAGGTCAAGGGCGACTCCGTCGCCGAGAGCGACGAGGAGCTGATCGAGCTCATCCAGATCCTCGGTGCGTACTCGGGTCTGTCCTCCCGGCCCTTCGACTCCGCCAACCCGCAGCTCGACCTGCGGCTTCCGGACGGTTCGCGACTGTCTGCCGTCATGGACGTGACACGTCGGCCCGCACTCTCCATCCGTCGTGCGCGGATGGGCAAGGTCTTCGTGTCCGACCTCGTCGGCAACGGGACGATCTCGCCCGAGGTCGCGCACTTCCTCGCGTGCGCCGTCCGCGCACGCAAGAACATCATGATCGCGGGCGCCACGAACTCCGGTAAGACGACGCTCCTGCGCGCTCTCGCCAACGAGATCCCGCCGCACGAGCGCCTCATCACCGTCGAACGCGCCCTGGAACTCGGCCTCGACACCTTCGCCGAACTGCACCCGAACGTCGTGGCCTTCGAGGAGCGGCTGCCCAACTCCGAGGGCCAGGGCACCATTTCCATGGCCGAGTTGGTGCGCCGCTCGCTCCGTATGAACCCCTCCCGCGTCATCGTCGGTGAGGTCCTCGGCGACGAGATCGTCACGATGCTCAACGCGATGTCGCAGGGCAACGACGGCTCGCTGTCCACGATCCACGCGAACAGCTCCAGCGAGGTCTTCAACCGCATCTCCACGTACGCCCTCCAGGCCAAGGAAGGGCTGCCGATCGAGGCCAGTCAGATGCTCATCGCAGGAGCGGTGAACTTCGTCGTCTTCATCCAGCGGCGCAACGACTACGAGACGGGCGGCCGCCTCCAGCGCATGGTGACCTCCGTCCGCGAGGTCAACGGCGTCGACGGACGCGTGCTGTCCAGCGAGGTGTTCGCCGAGGCCCCGGACGGCCGGATCGTCCCGCACGCGCCCATAGCGTGCCTCGACGACCTGATCCAGCAGGGCTATCGGCTCCCGGGCAGCGGGAGTTGGGGATGACCATGACCCAGGACACGCACAGCACTTCACTTGCCGCGCTCGACTCGCTCGGTTCCATGGGCGGGATCTTCTCCACGTCCGTCCTGTTCGCGCTCGTGTGCGGGGTCGCCGTCGGCGGCGGAATCGCGCTGCTCGCCGTCGCCGTACGCGGACTGCCCGTCAAGCCCGAACACGAGAAGCAGAAGGCGAGTGAGCGGGCGGGCGAGCTCATCCGGTTCGCCGGGCAGCGCGGTTCGATCGCCGCCATCGCCGGGGTCGTCGTCCTCCTGCTCACCCGCTGGGCCGTCGCCGGAATCGCGACCGCGATCCTCGTCTTCTTCTGGGACAAGCTCTTCGGCGGCGCCTCGGAGGAGAAGGCCGCCATGCGTCGCGTGGAGGCCCTCGCCTCCTGGACCGAATCGCTGCGCGACACCATCGCGGGAGCGGTCGGCCTGGAGCAGGCGATCCCCGCCTCCGCCCGCGCCGCCGCTCCCGTACTGCGCCCGCACCTCGACGCGCTGGTGGACCGGCTGCGCTCCCGCACGCCGCTCCCCGAGGGCCTGCAGCACCTCGCCGACGAGATCAACGACGCGTCCGCCGACATCATCGTCGCCGCGCTCATCCTCAACGCGCGGCTGCGCGGACCAGGACTGCGCCAAGTCCTGGGCGCGCTGGCCAAATCGGCGCGCGAGGAGGTCGACATGCGGCAGCGGGTGATGGCCCAGCGGTCCTCGACCCGCCGCTCGGTCCAGATCGTCGTCGCGGTCTCCATCGCCTTCGTCCTCGGCCTGTCCATCTTCAACCGCGACTTCGTCGAGCCGTATGGCACCGCCGTCGGGCAGGTCGTACTGGCCTGCGTCTGCGGCCTGTTCGCACTCGGCTTCTGGTGGCTGCGCAAGCTGTCGACGATCGAGACGCCGGAACGGTTCCTGGTGCGGGACGAGTCGTCGGTGCGGTTCGTACGTCCTCGCACGCCGGTTTCTGGGGATGAGGCGGTACGCCGATGAACCTGACCATGCCGATCCTGATCGGTGCCGTCCTGGGCCTGGGCGTCTACGCCCTCGTACGCGCCCTCATGCCGTCCAAGCAGAGCGCGGTCGCGCAGGTCGCGCGGATCGACGCGATGCGGGCGAGGGGAGCGGCGTACGAGTCCGCGCACCACGGCGCCGCCAGTAAGGATGCCGGACGGCTGGGTGACGCACGGGCCCGCGTGGGCGTCCGCGTCTCCGAGTTCTATCTGCAGCAGGGCTGGGAGCTGCGCTCGCTCCGCGCCGACCTGGCCGTCCTGGACCGGAGTTGGGAGAACTTCCTGGCGACGAAGGTCCTGCTGGCCGCGGGGGGTGTCTTCTTCGGCCCGCTCCTGTTCGCGGTGGTCTGGACGATCGGCTTCAGCCGCAGCCCGATCATCCCGGTCTGGCTGGCCCTGCTCTTCGCGGTCGTCTTCTTCTTCCTCCCGGATCTGGAGGTACGGCGGGACGCGGCCGACAAACGGCGTGACCTGCGGCGCGTGATCGGCGCGTATCTGGACCTGGTGTCGATGAGCCTGGCCGGTGGCCGGGGTCTCCCCGAGGCGCTGATGGCGGCCGCCGAGATCTCCGACGGCTGGGCGACCCAGCGCATCCGCAGCGCGCTGGCCGACGCCCGGATCACCGGCGTCAGCCAGTGGCAGGCCCTCGGCTCGCTCGGCGAGGAACTGGGCATCGAGGAGCTGAAGGACCTGTCCGCCTCGCTGGCACTGGTCGCGGACGACGGCGCGAAGGTACGGGACTCGCTCGCCTCGCGCGCCGAGACGATGCGCCACCGTGAACTCTCCGAGATCGAGGGCAGCGCGGGCGAGAAGTCGCAGTCCATGCTCGTGGCGCAGCTGCTGCTGTGCGCCGGCTTCCTGGTCTTCCTGATCTTTCCGGCCGCGATGCGCGTGTTCCAGGTCTGACGTCCATTCCCTACCCGTTTGAATTCGAGAGGACAACTCACCATGAACGGACGGAACTTCAACACCGGGATCCCGGGGGTGGACTTCCTGATCACCTTCCTCCAGGGCCGGGTGCAGCGTGCCCGCTCCGGCGAACTCGACCGGGGTGCGTCTGCGGTGGAGTGGGTCATCATCTCCGCCGTCGTCGTGGCGATCGTCGGCGTGGTCGCCGCGATCATCAACACCGCGCTGAGCGACGGCGCCAACAAGGTCGGGGACTGCATCGCGGGCGCCAACCAGAGCGGTACCTGCTGATCCAGGAGGCCACTCGTCCACCCGTCCATCCGCCCACCCGTCCATCCGCCCACCCGCCCACCAGTCCATCCGCCCACCCGTCCATCCGCCCACCCGCCCACCAGTCCATCCGCCCACC
>NZ_JBHXMF010000002.1:51458-78037 GCF_042721055.1 Streptomyces sp. NPDC058470 | reverse complement strand
CCGCCCACCCGTCCATCCGCCCACCCGCCCACCAGTCCATCCGCCCACCCGTCCACTTCGGAAGAACGAGAACCGCTCGTGTGCGTAAGCCGCTGGGTCCGCCGCAGGGTGGAGGCCGCCAAAGAAGCCGCCTCCACCCGCGGTGACTCCGGCATGACCGCGATCGAGTTCGTCTTCCTCACGCCGGTGCTGTTCTTCATGATCTTCGCGACGGTGCAGTTCGCGCTGTACTTCTTCGCGGACCACGTGGCCCAGGCGGCGGCCCAGGCGGGCGCGCGCAAGGCCCGCGCCACGGCCGACGAAAACCCGGGCGGGTGGCGGGGCGAGGCCAGTGACGTAGTCGACAGCTACATCCAGCAGCTCGGCCCGCAGCTCGTGCTGTCCCCGGACGTGACGATGCTCCAGCCGGAGCAGAACACGGTGGGGGTGGAGATCACCGCGAAGGTGCCCACGGTGTTCCCTGGCTTCGACCTGACCGTGCACGCGCAGTCTTCGGGGCCGGTGGAGAGATTCGTAGCGGAGGATGGGAACTGATGGGTTTCCCCACCTGGAGCCGCTGGAGCCGCTGCAGCCGTTGGATCCGCGAGCGCGGCGCTGCTGGCGGACGGGACCGGGGGCTGTCCACGATCGAGGTGGTGATCCTCGCTCCGGTGATGATTCTCTTCATCCTCGTGCTGGTGGCCTTCGGGCAACTGGTGGACGGGCGCGGGGCGTTGGACGGCGCCGCACGGGACGCGGCGCGTGCCGGGTCGATCCAGAAGGACCACGCCACCGCCATGGTCGAAGCACAGAAGGCCGCGGAGGCGGATCTCGGGGACGTCTGCACGGGCCCAGTGACGGTGAACCAGACCAGCGCCGGCTTCGAACCCGACACCATCTTCACCGTCGAGGTGAGCTGTGAGGTGCGTGGGCTGGCGATGCTCGGCCTCGACGTACCCACGACGCTGACGTCCACCTTCAGCTCGCCGCTCGACCCGTTCCGGAGGACGGCGTGAACTTCCCTCCGGTAGTACGGAACTGGCTCGACACTCGGCGAGCGGTGCTGAACGACCGCGGTTCGGGCGCCGGCGCGGTCATCATCTTCGCGCTCGTCTTCCTCTCCCTCTCGGCCTTCGTCATCGACGGCGGCATGTCCATCTCCAAGCGAGAACGCGCCGCCGACATAGCCGAACAGGCCGCGCGCTACGCCGCCCAGGACATCGACAAGGAAGCCCTGTACGACAACGCGGGCGGCCCCGCACCCATCAACTTCGCGAACTGCGGCGCCCGAGTACAGGCCTTCGCCCGCGAAATGGGCATGTCCGGCGCGGACATAGCGGCAACCCACTGCGTCGCCGCCAACGTCGACCAGGTCGAGGTCGAGGTCCAGCTCACCTACTCCCCGATCTTCACGGGGATGTTCTACGACGGCGATGTGGTCGTCCGTGGGCGGGCGGTCGCGGAGAACGAGGTTGGGTAGGACGGCCCCAGGTCGGTGTCCGAGGGCAGGAAGAGCAAGGACGGGGATCTCGGATGGCTGACCACTTGAAGGTCGACGGCACCGAACTGGACAAGTTCTACACAGACTTGACGAAGGCGAAGGACTCTTTCCTCGCTCTGCACAAAGCCCTGCGGGACTCCGGCGTCGCCGGCCTCGGCACGGACGATCTGGACAAGGCGTGTGACCAGTTCCAGGAGGACTGGCACTACGGCGCCAAGGAGATCGCCGACCAGATCGAGGACCTCACGGACATCACGAAGAAGGCCAAGGACGACTTCCACGAGGTGGACGTCGCTCTGGAGAAGGCCCTGGAGAAGGCGGCGCAGAAGGGGCGGCAGCAGTGACCGTTCCCACCGTGGACGCGGACCGGCCCCAGGGCCTTAAATCCGACCCCGGCGTCACGAACCCCTACACCCACCTCGGCTTCAATCCCGCGCCGGGCGCCACGGAACTCGTACGGGCCCTCCACCACAAGCTGACCAGCTGTGTGAAGGAGATGGAGAAGGCCCACTCCAAGGTGACGAAGCTGATGGACGGCAGCTACTGGGAGGGTGACGCCGCGGTCGCCTTCCGAGAGCAACTCGACGGCGGTCCTCTGCCGCTCAACCTCCAGAACGGCGCCCACTCCGTCGGCAAGGCCGCCAAGCAACTGGACCTGTGGGCCGGGGAACTTGAGGACTTCCAACGCCGTGCGAAGAAACTCGACGGCGAGGCGGAGGACGCGCGCGCCGCACTGGAGCGCGCCCAGGGCCACGCGGACAAGGCGGAGAACGATCCAGCTCTGGAGAAGAACAAGGGGCGGGCCTACGACGACGCGCACTCGGCCCTGACCAAGGCGGACAGCGCGGTGACCACAGCCCAGGAGAACCTGGACGACGTACTCCGCCGTGCCCGCTCCCTCGCGACCGAGCACGAGACCACCGCGCGCAAGCGAGCCCGTCTCATCGGGGATGCCACCCACAAGCTGGCGCCCCACGAACCCGGTATGTGGGACAAGTTCACGGACTGGCTGGGCGAGAACCTGCCCGACATCCTCAGCGCGTGTGCGGCCGTGCTCGGCGTGATCGCGCTCCTGGGACTCACCGTGATCGCGCCCTGGATGCTCTTCCTCGCGGCGGGACTGCTCAGCGGAGCGGCGTTCGCGTTGCGGGTCAGCGATCCCGAGGTGATGGCGTCATTGCAGGACGGCATCATGAACGGCGAGCTGGACGCCGACTTCTGGGGTAACGCGTTGGGGGTCGCGGGGGATTTTCTGGGGATGGTGCCTGGGTTGGGGGCGGTGACCAAGGGCCTCATGAAGGCGCCGGAAGCGTTGGTCGCGGCTTCCAGGACGGTGGGCGAGGTCGGTGAGGTACTGACGCTCGGCCAGAAGATCGCCCAGGTCGGGACCTCGGTCAAGACGATCGGGACCTCGATCAAGACGGAGGCCGCTGCTGCCGAAGGCGCCGCGAGCATCCTGGCCCACCAAAGAGTGTTCGGCGGACGACTGGCCCCGGTCCTGGAGCGTATCGACAAACCTGCGACTCTCCTGGGAGCCGGAACAGCTGTCTACGGTGTGGCCGGAAGCCTTGTGGAGAGTCTGGACAATGACACGGCGAGCGTGGTCACTAATGTCCTGGACGGCCCCAGAACCCTGGGAGTCGACCTTCCGGCGACGGCGGGAGCTCTGCACTTCCTGCTGGTCGGCGCAAGGGGAGCGTCATGAGCAACGCGCCTTACCTGATTGACGAGTCCGCACGGAGTGAGGAGGCGGACATCTGGTTCGCGCTGCCCGCGGGGTTCGTCGCGCTCCCGCTCCGGGAGTTGACGGAAGCGGGGAACAGCCCGGAGGAAGCGTGCCCGGGGGATACCCTGCGTCCGCTGCTTGGGGCGTTTCCCGATCCCTCTTCCCGGCAGCAGTTCCTGACCGAGATCACTCCGGTCCGGCGGATGGCCCAGGTGCTCCTGGAGGCCGGAACCATCCACTGCTCGCTGGGACTGCACACAGACGATGAGGGCGACGGCGGCCTGTTGCTTTCCCTGTTCACCCTCTCCTGGCGGACCACCGACTGGATGCCACGCACTGTCCTCGCGCTCCGTGCCGTCGCGGACACGGAGGATGCCGAGCACATCGAGACCCTCGAATCTCCCCTGCGGGCCCGCATCGCTCGTACAGACGCGCCTGACCGGACCACCGGAGGCGGGTACGGCCACTGGGAGACAGCTGCTCCAGGTCACCGGATACGTTCCTTGCCTTGACGGCGAGCGGATCGCGATCCTGAAGCTGGCCACGACGGCGGTCGAACACAGCCGGGACTACCGCAGCCTGCTGCGGGACATCACCAGCACGGTCAGCTTCGACAACCCGCTCCCTGACGTACCCGACGAGGAATGAAATGCCCCCCACACAGCCCCCTACAGCATGGGACGACCCGCAGACGCGCCGTGCCTGGACGAAGCTCATCGCCTGCGCGATCGCAGGCCAGGTCATCTGGCCGGTCGTGTGGGTGGGCCTCCTGGCGGCGTACGTGATCATGTCGATCACGTGGACGCTGTGGCTCTTCTTCATCCCGATGCTCTACTCGTTCTATCGGGCTTTCCTCCAGCCCGCCTACTTCACCTGGGCCCTCCGCACCCGCCGCATCCTGCAGGAATATCCCTGGCAGGCGTTCGAGGCGCCGGAGAGCGGCATCGGCACGATTCCCGACACGACCGCGGGTGACGTCTGGCTGAGTTTCCCTCACCCCGAGCGATCGGATGAGATGGTGCCGGTCGTCCTGCGTGTGCACATTCGGTCCGCATGGTGGAGGCGACGCCTTGGGCGCGGTTTCAGCACCGAGAAGACCGCCCAGGCCAAGACGGTCTGGTTCGCCGGCGACCCCCGCTTCGCCGCCGTCATCGCGGTGCCGGGCCCCCGACGCCTCTACGTGATTCACCAGCGCCCGAGCTACGGAAAAAGCATGTCGGCCGAAGCCGCCGGAGCCACCCCACAGGCCCTCGACCGCGCCCGTCGCGCAGGGATCCACGTGTCGGATCCGCACTCGGCGGCATCGGGTACTCCAGGGACGTGAGACGTTCCGGACGGCTTACGCGCCGCCGCCCTTGTCTCCCCCCTCGCCCCCTTGTTTCACGCCCTCCGAGACGTCCTTGGCGAGCTGGTCGTCGAGTTTCTTGAACTCGCGGACGACGGCGTCGGACATGTCGGCGAGGGCGTCGAGCGCCTGGGTGATGTCCTCGCGGCCGTCCTCCCAGCCGGACTCGAAGTCGTCGAGGGCGTCGTAGACGGTGTTGTCGCCGAGGTCTTCCTTGTAGGACTCGAAGAGCTTCTTGGTGCGGTTCATCCGGGTCTTGATGGACCGCAGCCGACTTCCGTAGTCCTCCAGCTCGCTCAGCGGGAGCGCGAGGTCACTCTTGCCGTTGCCCATGTCGGGTCCCCCCAAGGTCGGTCGTCAAGCATCGTCAAGGCTTGTGCCCGTCACTCGTCAGACGAAGCGGAACGTTCCGGTCACCGCGTCGAAGATGTCGTGGAACGCCTCGGCCAGGTCCAGCACGGGGCTGGCCCCGGAGACGAGGACGACCTGGTCGGTGGTTCCCGGGACCGGGATGTACGTCTGGGTCAGCGCCATACGAAGGATACGCGTGTCGCCCTGCGCGCCGGGTACGTCCTCGACACCGAATGTCCGGGCCGCGGGGCCGACTTCGGGGATCTCGACGGTCGTGACCTTGCGCCAGGCGTCGCCCTCGCGGCGGGGCGTGATGGCACGCAGACTCTCGGCGATCACCTGCAGGTCGGTGGACAGGGCCACGCCTTGCTGATTCTTCGCGCCGAGGACGGAGACCGTGAGGGTCGCCATCCGGGACCCGTCGTCGAAATTCTCGGCCATGCAACCGGGCAGATGGCGCCGGAGTCCGGAGTCGTGCGTGTCTTTGGCGATCTTCACGGAGCGCGTTGGCACGTAAGTCCACACGGTAGAGGCACCGTCCCGCCGCCGTCACCCTCACATGATCACAAAAGGGGTGCCAGGGTTCTTCGTCGAAGCCCTGGCTTCGGGCGCCGTTCTGGGAGCCGACTT
Organism: Streptomyces sp. NPDC058470; assembly: GCF_042721055.1. Taxonomy (NCBI): domain Bacteria; kingdom Bacillati; phylum Actinomycetota; class Actinomycetes; order Kitasatosporales; family Streptomycetaceae; genus Streptomyces; species Streptomyces sp. NPDC058470. Next base: position 72,505 of record NZ_JBHXMF010000002.1, on the reverse strand, counting down.
CATCGTCAACGCCGGCGGCGACATGACCATTTTCGGCAGCCCCGACCGACCGCCTCGCCGGCCTAGCTCCCGTGCCGGAGGGCTCGGGGCGGATCAGCAGCAGCATGCGCCGCCCCTGCTGCCTGATGCGAGTCTCCTGCATGTCTGCCCAGGACCGCCCGTCCCGAAGGCGTTCTTACGAACTCAAGGGGATGAGAAGAAGACCCACAAGTAGGCAGGATCGCGCGCCGCTGCCTGAACGCCCTGTGAGCATTCCTGCGCGACGGTCGCCCCCCTTCTTCATTCGATGCCTGTCGGGATGGTTTCAGATGGTTCGGTGGCGTGAATGATCCGGAGTTCCCTTCTGTGTGAGTGAGCTGCCGAGCCACATGAGCTTCCGTTTCTATGCAGGGGAGAAGCAGTGCCGTAGCATCCCGGCGGCGGAAGAGGCGTAAATCCATGCCCGGTTCCTCGGCCGGGCAAACAGACATTGCTTGTGGCTTGAAATGATCATCTTGGCGTGAGTGGATGGTGAACTCCGAGTCGGCGCCAAAGGTCGTGGCGGCGACGGCGAGATGCTTCCTAAGTGTGTGCGTGCCGAGTGCTTGAACCCGAGCCTCCGGCGTCGTCGTTTCTCTCTCGCCGCGTGACGAGATCACGCCACGTACTCGGCTGGCGTCTGAGCCCCATTCCTGTCCGAGTGCCTCCCAAGTGCCTGATCGTGTAGGGCTACTGGGCATCGGCCACGTGATGGTCGAGAGCATGACAATCAGTCAACCTTGTCGCCCCCTCTTGATCGCGGATCACGGACGCTCCAGGATCTTGGACTTGTGTGCGAGGTGTGTCGCCTCGTGTGCACAGCGTGAGAGGAGTGGGGAGTGCTGGCATCTGTGTCTGCGCGTTTGCGTGTCCTGGTCGTGGTGTTGGTGTTGTCCGTGGTCGCGGGCGGTGGCTGGCTGATCAGGGTGGCTGCGGATGAGTCCGTCGGGGGTACCAGCTACTCGTACCAGGGGCCGGAGCCTGCGGCGCACCAGGATGCGGTGACGCCGGAGGAGCGGCGGGAGCAGACCGAGGGCGTCGCGGAGGCGACGGAGCCGCGTGGTTTGCCTGCTACGAAGAGCGATCCCGCTACGTCCGCGCAGATCGAGCTGCATCAGCAGAATCAGCGGCAGTTGAGCGCCGTTGGACCGAAGTCCACGGACAACGTTGTCGGTTCGGGTTCTGGAGTCACCCCTGCCTCCTACACGTCTGGCGCGGATGCGGCCGCGGCGTCGTATTCGAGTGGTGCTCTGTGGCAGGTGACGGCCGACCCGTTCGGGAACACGGCGGCCCAGCAGGGCGGATTCCTGATGGCGCTGGGCAACCACATCGGCGCCGCTGTGCAGGGTGAGCCGCTGCAGCTGTCGGCCGGGATCTACCAGGCAGGGGGTGTCACTGGTGAGGTGCACCCGGTCAAGGTCCGCTGGAAGGTGGATTTCTACGGCTGCCGGCTGAGCACTGAAGACATCCAGTACTTCGACTTCGGGCAGACGGTCCAGGCGCCGACGCTGGGCACGGGTGTGGTGCTCCCGGTGGTGAACGCGACGTTCACGGTTCCGGCGACGGAGTGCACGCAGCAGGGCCCGGCGTACACCGTCTGGGTCTGCACCACGGTCACGGACGATCCCACGGACACGGAGTCCTGCGGCTCCTACAACATGTTCTACATCGTCCCGGCCCTCCCTGAAGGTGCTGCGTGCAGTGCGGTGTGCGGGGATGTGAGTGGTTCGGCGGGTACGACGGTGATGCGCGCGGACCCGGTGAACACGGCGACGGGTGCGTTCACGGAGGCGTTCACCGATGCTCAGGTCGCTGCTCCCGGAGTGCCGCTGACGGTGGGTCGGGTCTACTCCTCGGACAACACGCTCACCGGCGCATTGGGCAAGGGATGGCAGCTGCCGTGGGAGACGCGGCTGTCGTTCGAGTCCGACGGCGACGCGGTCCTGATCGGTGAGGGCGGGACCCGGCACACCTACACCAAGAAGTCGGACGGGACGTTCACCGCTCCCGCGGAGGCCCGCTCCAAACTGGCTGTGGATGGCACCGGTTACAAGGTGACCACAGCCGACCACTCGACGTACGGCTTCAACGCCGCGGGTCAGCTGACCGCGGTGAAGGACGGTATCGGGCGTGGCCTGGCCCTGGCCTACACCGGTGGCAAGCCGACGACGATCACGGATGCGGCCGGGCGCGCGGCCGCACTCGCCTACACCGGTGACCGGCTGGACAAGGTGACACTGGCCGATGGCCGGGTGGTCGACTACACCTACACCGGCGACCTTTTGACCGGTGTGACGTCTTTGGACGGGAAGACCGAGGCATACGGCTACGACACCTCCGGCCGCGTCAACAAGGTCACGAACGCCCGCAGCAAGCAGGTGACGTTCAACGAGTACGACGCCCAGGGCCGCGTGACGTCGCAGACGGATGCGCTGAACCAGAAGACGACGTTCGCGTACACCAAGAACGGCGTGTTCGATCAGGTTGATGTCACGGCCCCGGACCAGGGCGTGTGGACGGACGTCTACTACAAGAACGTCTTGTTCACGCAGATCGATCCGCTGAACAACAAGAGCTACTACCGCTACGACAAGTTCTTCAACCGCACCAGCGCGGTCGACGCGGAGGTCCGCGAGACCGAGTGGACGTTCGACACCTCGGGCCGTTTGAAGCGCTGGTCGAACGCGGCGTCGGACGAGGAGTGGTCGTACGACAGCAACGGCAATATCGCCGCCTACTGGGACGGTGAGTACAACAAGACCGTCTTCGGCTACAACGCGAACAACCAGCTGACCACGGTCACGGACCCGCTGGGCAAGATATCGACCAACTTCTACAACGCCACCACCGGGCTGCTGGAGACGTCGACCACGGCACGCGGCAAGACCACCAAGTACGGGTACGACGCGGTCGGCAACCTGACATCCGTCACCACGCCGACGGGCAGCAAGACGACCTACACCTATGACGCGTCGGGACGGGTGAAGACGGCCGTCGACCCACGCGGCAATGTCAGTGGCGCGGACCCGGCCAAGTACACGACCGCCCTTGCGTATGACGATGCCGACCGCACCAAGACGGTCGTCGACGCGCGGGGATACACCACCGGCTACGGCTATGACGAGGTCGGCAATCTCACCACGGTCACGGACGCCCTGAAGAGGGTCACCACCTACGGCTACGACGCTGCCGACCGGCTGAACCTGATCACCGATCCGGTGCTGAAGCAGACCAGTCTCGGCTACGACCCGGTGGGCCGGCTGGCCAAGGAGACCAACCGCCTGGGCGCGGCCACCACTTACCAGTACGACAAGGCCGGCAACCAGATCAAGGTCGTGTCCGCCCGAGGGAACGCCACCGGCGCGGATGCGTCGAAGTACACCTGGACGATCGGTTACGACAAGGTCGGCAACCGCAAGACGGTCACTGACCCGCTGGGTAAGACCACCGCCTTCACCTGGGACGCGGACAACCAGCCCCTGTCGGTCACCGACCCGCTGAGCCACACGCGCAGCGTCGCCTATGACGACAACGGCTCCGTCACCAAGACCACTGACGGCCTCGGCCATGGCATGACGCTGGCCTACGACGTCGGCGACCGTCTGCTGTCGTCGAAGACCTGGGCCGGCTACCTCACCACCTACGAGTACGACGCCGACGGCAACCTGAGCGCGGAGGTCTCCCCGGAGGCCGAGCGCATCACGTACGGCTACGACGACGACGGCAACCTGGCCAGCATCGTCGACCCGCGCGGCAACGTCTCCGGCGCGGACCCGGCGAAGTACACCTGGACCTACGGCTACGACCCGGCGGGCAACCCCACCTCGGTCACCGACCCGCTGGGCCACAAGCAGTCGACCGGCTACGACGCCGTCGGCAACATCGCCACGGTCACCGACGCACGCACCAAGTCGACCGTCTACGAGTACGACGAGCTCAACCGGGCCAAGAAGGTCACCGCTCCGGACACCGGCACCACGGGCTTCACCTACAACACCGCCGGTTTCCTGGAGACCACCACCGACGCCAACACCCACACCAGCACCTACGGCTACAACGCCGAGGGCCAGCTGACTTCGGTCAAGAACCCCCTGTCCAAGACCGTCTCCTACGAGTACGACCTCGACGGCAACCGCACCAAGGTCACCAACGCCCGCGCGCAGACCGTCACCACCACGGTCGACGCCCGCAACCTGCCCACCAAGATCGCCTACTCCGACGGCACGGCGACTGAGTCGTACACCTACGACGACGCGAGCCGGCTGACCGGTGTCACGGACGCGACCGGCAGCCGCACCCTCACCTACGACAACGACGACAAGATCCTCTCGATCACGTCACCGGGTGCCACGAAGCCGTTCAGTTATGTCTGGAACACGGACGACACCCTCAAGTCGCGCACGTACCCGGACAGCCGGGCCACCAGCTACACGTACGACAAGGTCGGCCGGACCAAGAGCCAGACCACCAACAGCAAGGCCACCAACTACGCCTACGACCCGGCGGGCAACCTCACCTCGGTCACCCTCCCCACCACCACGGCACGCAGCGAGACCCGCACCTACGACGAGGCCGGCCGCCTGACCACGCTGACCACGCCGACCATCAACAACACCTACACCTACGACGACAACAACCGCCTGGTCGCCGACAAGGCCGGCACCGGATACCCGGCCCGTTACGGCTACGACGACGCGGGCCGCATGACCCGCACCTGCACCGACACCTCGGCCACCTCTTGCCTGACCGGCACCACCGGCACCACCTACACCTACGACAAGGTCGGCAACCTCAAGAGCGCAGGCAGCTCCACCTCCACCACGGCGTACGCGTATGACGTCGGCGACCAACTGCTGTCGACCACCGTCGGTACGACCGTCACCAGCTACACCTACGACGCCGACGGCAACCAGACCAAGGACGACGACGGCACCTACGCCTACGACCCGGCCGGCCGCGTCAAGTCCGCGACCATCGGCGCCGACAGCTTCTCGTTCCTGTACGACGCCGACGGCAACCGCACCGTCTCCAACAAGAACAACGCCCTGATCCGCACATCCCGTTGGGACATCTCGGGTGACTTGCCGCAGATCGCCACCGACACCGATGCCACCGGTGCCCTGCTGGCTGACTACCAGTACGACCCCGACGGCACGGCCCGCTCGATGGACCGCACCACCGGCACCTACTACTTCACGCAGGATCGCCAGAACTCCGTCAGTGCCGTCTATGACGCGGCGGGCGTCGACAACTACCGCTACACCTACAGCACCTGGGGCACTGCCACCGGCACCGCGACTATCACCGGCGGCCAAGGCAGCGTCTACGGCTACACCGGCCAGTACAAAGACCCCTACCTCCCCGACCGCCTTGACCTGCGCGCCCGCTCCTACGACACCACTCAGGGCCGCTTCACCACGCAGGATCCGGTCCCCGCCGCAGCGGACAGCCCCAACCAGTCGGCCTACAACTACGCCGACAACGACCCCGCCAACCTCTCCGACCCCACCGGCAACTGCCCGATGTGCATCGGCGCAGGCATCGGAGCCGTCGTCAGCGGCGGCGTCTACGCCCTCACCCACCAGGACGACTTCGACTGGGGCGACTTCGCCGCCGCCACCGCCACCGGGGCCGTCATCGGCGCCGGTGCGGGCTTCCTCGCTCCCGCGGGCGCCGGCCTCGCCACGAGCCTGGGCCTGTCGGGCGGCCGCGCCCTTGCTGTCACGGTTGTCACCGACGCCGCGATCGGCATGGGCTTCACCTGGGTCGTCAACACCGCCCAGTGTCAGCCGACCACCCCACTCGACCTCCTCATCGGAGCACTCACTGGCGGGCTCGGTAGCCTGATCGGGCCGTCTTTGGGTGCCCTCAAGGGTGGATTCAAGCGGCTGTTCCCTCCCAAGATCACTGTGCACGCATATGCACCGGGGTACGGCATCCCCAACTACGGGTCCCGGGCTGCGGGAGGCACAGGAGCCGGACCGGCGGATGTTCCCATCCGCCATCAGGGTCCTTGGACCAATTCCGACATCTGGCGTGGGTCTCGCGGGTTGGGCCCGCAACGGCTGGGGAACAACATTGAGATTCACCACGCGGACCAGATGCCGGGCTCTGCTATCCACGAACTGGACCGCACCGTGCACCGTGGGCCTGCGACGGATCTGCACCGGAATCAATGGAATCAGGGCGTGACGAAGGATATGCGTGCTGAGGACACCCAGCTGCACTGGTTCTACCGATCACAAGAACAAGGCTGGGGGCTGTACGGCCCTGAGAACTGGTACGACAACTGGCCCAAGTGATCTAGTCTCGGATGGGGGCGCCCGACAAGGGCCCCCACCCACGACAGGGCACTGGAGAAGAAGATGGAGTTCGAAGATTTCGCCGCGCACTTCGCTGATGCGCAGGCGAGAAATGCCGCACTCGAGATCGCCAATGGCATGAAAGCATTCGAGTCGCTGCGAGCCACTGAGGCTGACCTCGATCGAGCCGAGGTGGAACTGGGGGTCCAACTTCCCCGAAAATACAGGGAGTTCATGCAGCGCTACGGCGGCGGCATGTTCGACTACGTTGAGTTGCTGCCGGTCGTGTCACTTGATGGCGCGAGTGACGATCTTCTATCAGTGAGTCGGTGTGAGAATTTCGGCTCAAAATTCGTTGCCGTTGCCCCGGTGGGAACTGGCGATTGGTGGGGTTTCGAGGCGCTCGATGGAACCTGTCAGGATCACGTCAGCTTCATCTATCACGAAAATGGAAATATTGAGTATGAAGCGGAAGACTTTCTGACATTTGTTGCGAAACGGGGATTGCAGGTCGGTGGGGTGTAATTTCCGCCGCTTGACATTAGCGGACCCACTCGTCTGGCTGAGAACTGGGTTCTGGTGAGGTGGAGCGCCTGACTTCCAGTGCACCGCCGACGTCGCCGAACTGGGCCCCGACTTGGCAGGGAGTTGAGGCGAGTGCTATGGGCGCGGTCGCTCAGGACATGCCCGAGTCCTCGCACCCGGCCCCGCGCGCTGACGACGTGCTTACGTGGTCGATTAGGCGAGTTCCCCGGTATCCAGCAGCTCCTGGGCGTCGTCTTCCTTTCGCCGCAGAGAATAACGGCTTCCAGTCCGCCTCGGTGGCCTCCTTGCCCGCAACGGTGACGCTCTCATCGAGACGCGCATCAGTGTTGTGCTACTGAACTTGATCGGGTGATGTCGGTGCCGTTCGTCTGACGGTCGACTGTCGGCGCCGGTAGCCCTGGGGTGTGAGGTACGCGCAGGGCGGCGGGCTGACCGACGCCGAGAGACAGCGCGGGAGCGGTTACGACTCCATGCCGTGGAGCGTTTCGAGGTCGGGCAGAAGAACGCGGAGATCGCTGCTGCGCTACGGATTGATGTGCGGTCGGTGGAACGCTGGCGCCGGGCTTGGCGAGAGCAGGGCGAGGCCGGGCTGCTGTCGAAGGGGTCGCCCGGAAGGCCTCGGCTCAGCGAAGCCCAGATCGCCGAACTGGAGCGTGAGTTGGAGCGTGGCCCACTGGCCCACGGGTGGGTGGACCAGCGGTGGACGCTCGCGCGGATCAAAACCGTGATCGGCCGGCTGTTCCACGTCCCCTACACGGTCGAGGGCACCTGGCGCCTGCTGAAGCGGCACGGTTGGAGCTGGCAGCAGCCCGCTCGGCGCGCGATCGAGCGCGATGACGACGCGGTCGAGGTGTGGAAGAAGGAGACCTGGCCGCGGGTAAGAGCACCGCGGCGGAGCGCGGGGCCTGGATCGTCTTCGAGGACGAGGCCGGGCAATCCATGACTCCGCCGCGCGCCAGGACCTGGGGCCGGATCGGCCAAACCCCCGTCGTGAGAGTGCGGGGCCGCGGCTCCGGGCGGGTGTCGATAGCAGGCATGGCCTGCTACAAACCAGGCCGGCGGTCCCGGCTGATCTAGGGGGTCCGCGAGTACCGGGGCCGCAAGGACGAACCGAAGGGCTTCGGCTGGCGCGACTTCCGCGACCTGATCGTCCGAGCCCGCATCCAGCTCGGCGGCCCGATCGTCCTGGTCTGGGACAACGTCGGCCTCCACCTGACGGCCGGCATACGCGAGTTCATCGACGCGAACGCCGAGTGGCTCACCGTGTTCCAACTGCCCACCTACGCACCTGACCTCAACCCACAGGAGGGCATCTGGGCACTGGTCAAGCGAGACCTGGGCAACCTCGCCGCGGCCGACCTCGGCCAGATCACCCGCACGGTGAAACGCCGGCTCAAGCAGATCCAGTACCGCCCTGATGTAGTCGATGGCTGCCTCGTCGGCACCGGCCTGAGCATCGATCCAGCCCCTTGACGGACGCGGCGATGCCAATGCCGAACCACTGACGGAACCGGGTATGGCAGCATCATCGCCATGTCTTTGCTGACCTGGGACTACGACGGTGATCTGTTCTGCGCCCTCACCACCGAGACAGGTGCGGACGAGGGCCGGATGACACATTACGAGCTCAGCGAGGCCCGCATGGTTCCGGGTGGAGCCCCTTCCATGTCGGCTTCACCGGCTCCAGGGCCGGCAGCCGTGACGGTGCTTGTCTACGCGCCCGAGGAGGAGAAGCCCGCAGAGGTCTACTTCGACGCAACACAAACGTTGCCGTTCGCCGTCCTCCAGCACTTCGTAGGGCTCATCGCCTCACGCCTGGCAAGCACAGAATCGTAGAGCAACCGTCTTGGCATCACGGCAAGAGTCTGGGCCGACATCACGAGTTCAAATTCAGTAGCTCTGGACAAATTACGGCCGATCCTCTCGTGACCAGTAGTGGGGTTCGTCGTCGGTGGCACGAAGTGCTCTGGGCGGCCGTGCCGGACTCAGACGATGACGAATACTGACGACTCGACCTTCCCTCCGGGCAGATTCATTCGCGTGGTGCCGGTCGGTTTCCTGCGGGGTCTGCCACCCGCGCTGCTCCGGACTCCTCGTCTAGGATCGGGAAGCCTTCGCTCGTTCCGCCCACAATGGCTCGATAGAGGTGCGCAGATGCCTCGAGAGTCCTCAAGTTCAGCGGGAATAAGTGAGCGTTTTCAGTACGGCCACTGATCGGGTGACGCCGACGGGGTGCGCAACGCACGAGGCTCCCGTGCCGTTGGGGGAGGTGTTCGAAGTCTCAATCCACAGGCACAGGAGCCGCGTTGGTTCCCTATTCTGCCGCATTCGATCTACCTCATGCCCTGGTCGAGTGGCTCACGATGCTCATCGTCGCCCGCGAAGGTGACCGGCGCTGCAAGCTCCCGCCGCACCAGCGTGCGCTGGTCGCCCTGGTGTACCTGCGCCGGCACGACACGCTCGCCCAGATCGCCGTTGGCTTCGGTATCTCGGTGGGCACCGCCCACGCCTACATCACCGCGGTAATCAGCCTGCTCGCCGCGCGTGCACCGGGCCTGCTCAAGGCGCCGCGCGAGACCGAACCGACTACGTCCTGGTCGACGGCACTCTCGCGGAGTGCGACTGCCTGGGGGACGGCCGCGCCGACTACTCCCACAAACCCCGCCGACATGGCGTGAACGTGCAGTTGGTGACCGATCCGGAGGGCCAGTTGCTGTGGATCTCGCCCGCGCTGCCCGGCCGTGCGCACAACCTGACGCGGTCCGCACCCACCGGATCATCCGGATCTGCGAACGCCAGGGCATCCCGATCCACTCACCGTGCCTACCCGGAGGCCGGCCCATGAGCGACGGCACCCTTTGGGCGCCCGCCGGGGCGCCATCTCACGCCAACCCAGCAAACCGTCAACTGTGGCGTGTCCGCAGCGCGGGCACCGGTCGAGCGCGGCGTCGCACGATTGAAGTCATGGCGGATCTTCCGCAAAGCCCGATGCAGCCCGAATCGAATGACGTCAATCGCAGCAGCCGTCCTCACTATGGAGCGGCAACGCTGAAAGACCTCATGAGTCGTCAGCATTCCTCTGCGTCAACGGGTCGACCATGCCTGGGGTGGTGACTGTGGTTCGGCTGGTTCCGGGGTAGTTACGTCGGCGGTGTGATGAGGATGCCGGTCTTTATGCCCCGGAGAAGTTGGGCGAGGGGAACGGCGGAGGTCGTGAGATGAGTGGTGGGGGTGTCGCTTTCGCGGAGGCGGATCGCGGCGGGGCCGGCGGCGAGTTCGAGGCAGGAGTTGCCGTCGCCGCCGCCGGAGAAGGATGACTTCTGCCAGTTGTACGGGTTCGTCATGGCGCGCCTCACAGTTCTTTCGTCAGCCTGTGGATGAAGTCACGCGACCGTGCGGGTTCGAGTGACACACCCTCCACTCTACGGAAGAGCGTTCGAAAGCTGCTGAGTTGAGCCTCGGAATCGACGAAGGCCGAGCCATGCGGTGCATCCCGTACGACGGTGTCCAGCTTGGGGACGGCGCCGCCCGCGTACACCATCGCGCTTCCGGCATCGATGAATCGGTCCAGGTCGAAGGGGATGACCCGTACGGTCACGTGGTCCGCTTCAGAGAGTTCTAGGACCCGGTCGAGCTGCGCACGTGATGCGGCGCGGTCGCCGACCCTGATGCGCAGTGCCGCTTCGTGCACCACCGCCTTGTAGGGAATGGGTTGGGCGCCGTCGATGATGGTGCGCCGTTTCATCCGGTGCTCAATACGCAAGGCGAGCTCGCTCCGGGGGAGTTCGGGCACTCTGTGTGAGAAGACCCCGAGGGCGTACTCCTCCGTCTGGAAGAGACCCGGGATATGAAGGAAATCCACATCCCACCGAAAAGTGGCGTGGTGCTCCAGCTCGGACAGGTCCAGGAAAGGCGTGGGCAGCAGGCCCCGGTACTCCTCCCACCATCCCCGCGTGCGGTCCGTTGCCCATGCCACCAGCGCGTCGATCAACTCGTCGTCAGCGCAGGAGTAGTGCGAGGCGAGGCGGCGCACGCGTTCCTCGCTCACGCCCGCGACGCCTGCCTCGATCTGGCTCATCTGGGCGGAATTCGCTCCCAGCAGGGTCGCTGCCTCGGTGGCCTTCAGGCCCGCGGCGTCCCGCAGTTTGCGCAGTTCGGCGCCCAGCCGCAGCTGTCGAGCGGTGGGGTGTCGCCTTGTTGCCATGTGCCCAGCTTCCTGGTCCAACTCGCCTGCTGGTGTGCCTCGTTCGGGTGTCAGGCTATGCGAACGGCTTGGGCGGTCGCAAGTTTAAGACATACCGTCAGTGACGCGACGCACACACTGCGGGACCTCGGGACCCCGGAAGTGCACCACCCCGTCATGCCGTGACGGCCGTGAAACTGCCACCGCCCACGCCCCGCCGTGCCCCCTCAACTCCGCACACCCCAAAGGGAGTTCACCCGTGCCAAAAAACGAAAACGAACCCTGGGAGTACGTACTCCACATCCCCCACGACGCCCGTGCCGTCACGGTGTGCCGCCGTACCGTCCGGCTGGTCCTCACGATGCACGGCCTGATCCGCCTCGCGGACGTCGCCGAGTTGCTGGCGGCGGAGCTGGTCTCCAACGCCGTACGGCATACGAAGGGCCCCGCGGCCCTACGCCTGCACCACCGAAACGGAGTGCTCCGCATCGGTGCGTGGGACGCCAGCCCGGTGCCGCCGCCGTACGATCTGGCGGTTGCCCCCGACGGGGAGGCGGGCCGCGGCCTCGCGCTCGTCCGGGCCTGCGCCGATGACTGGGGCTGGCATCCGCTTCGTCAGGGCGGCGACACCGGCAAGTACGTCTGGTGCGACCTCGGAGCCGCGTGATGCGCGGCTCGCGCTCAGCGGTTGACCGACTGGATCTCCTGGACGTTCATGTCCTGGGTCGTCTCGAAGGTGCCGTCGGGGAGGTCGCCGCCGGTGCCGTCGGAGCCGGTCCAGGTGATCTGCCAGGTGACGGAGGCCTTCAGTTCGTACGGGTTTCCGTCGGTGGCGCGTAGGTAAGTGAGGCCGCAGGGTGGGGACTTGTCGGCGTCTCCCGTCGTGTACGGGGTGCCGATGGAGCCGTCGTCGTTGATCTTGCACTCGCCGGAGGCGGGGAAGGTCTCGGCGTCACCCGTCCCGGGTTCGAGGTGGAGGCTCACCGGCTTCGCCGTGGTCTCCGCCCAGAGGCCCGTGTTCGGCAACTCGGCGCGGACCTTGACCTCCTGGAACGTGCCCTTGTCGAGCCAGACCCAAGTGGGCAGGTTCACGGTCGAGTTGGCCTCGGGTTTCAGCTCGATCTCGGTGTCGGGGACCTTGACCTTGTCGTACGCGTACTCGGCGAGGGTCTGGGCCGTGGGGGCGTGGGGAACGGTCGGGATCTGGCCGGCGTCCTGCCAGAACATGATGAGGCCGCAGTCCCAGGACTTCGGGTCGCTGTCGTCGGGGGCGACGCTCCGCCAGAAGTAGCCGTCCTTGCCGATGTTGTAGTTGTCGTACCCCGGGGCCGATGTCATCTTGTCGTCCATGTTCGGCTCGGGTTTGCTGTCCTGGTAGTGGTCGGTCCACAGCTCCTTGCCGAACCAGGACTGGTGGATTCCGACGTCTCCGCTGCCGTCCGTCTCGTCCACGAACCTCTTGAGTCCCTCGGGGGTGAAGACAGGCTCGTACCAGCACGCCGGGGGTTCCCAATTCGGGTCGACCGTCCCGAGGTTGCCCTTCTTGCCGCCGTCGCCGCCCTTCACGTACGTGATCTTGATCTGGGAGTGCTTGGCGGAGGCGTACACGCTCTGGTCTTCTGAGCCACCGCTCGGCTGGCCTTCGTGCCCGGGCTTGCCCAGGGCGAGTGCCGGGGATGGAGAGAGAACGGTGACGAGTAGCAGAGGAGCGACCATGGTTCGCAGGACCTTGCGGGTCGTGGCCATCGTCAGCACCCTCCCGGTTCCGTCTCGACCGTCAAGGTCTTCCAGACCCCGTTCGACTGCTTCCCGAGGCTCGTCCGGTACTGGACCTTCGGGGACTCACCCTTCGGGGTCCCGGCGGTCTCGCCGGTCTTGAGGTCCTTGCTGTATCCCTTGCTCTCGTCAACGCAGTAGAAGAGCGTGGCGCTCGTCTTCGCGTCGCCGAGGTAGGTGACCTCGGGGTCGTAGACCTTGACCTCACCGGTGATCGTCAGGCCCTTGTAACCCTTGACCCACGCGGAACCGGTGCTCATGGCCGCTGTTCCGCTGTAGTACGAGAGATAGTCGGCCTCGGGATCGCCGTCGATGATCGCGGCGTACGAGGCCCGGAGCCGCTCCTTGCCGTCGTTGAGGGCGGTCTGGAGCTCGGGGTCGCTGTTCGTCCAGCCTTCGAAGTCCGCCTGGAAGGTCTCGGGGAGTTTGATGTCCGGTCGGTTCGCGTCCGACGCGGCGGATGCGGAGGTCGAGGCCGACGGGCTGCTCGTCCCCGTGTCCGCCCCCTTGATGTCGTCCGAGGACGAGTCGTCGCTTCCGCCGCAGGCGGTGAGCAACAGGGCCGTGCTCGCGGTGAACGCGATGGCGGCGGTGGTCAAGGTGCGACGGGCCACGGGCCTGCTCCCCCAGTGATTCGGCTGTGTGCGACAGAGAACGAAACTATCAAGGGTGAGTAGAGGGGATCAGTGCGGTGGTGGGGGATTGTGTGAGGGCCGTGAGAAGTGTGGTGTGACGGTTGCGAATGGTGAGGAGGGTGGGCGGCGCGAAGGTTGCGAATGGACGGGCAACTCGGGCTTAGCGGGCAGAAGGTGAGGAAACGTGCCGGGTGGCGGTACCCACCCCCTGGTTGGTCTTCCGCGCCAAACATAAGATCTCAGTAGGCTCAGTACGCCCCCCTTATCCCACCCCCTCCACACACGACCCCAGGACACCCGCCATGGCCCGACGCACCACTTCTTCAAGCTCCACGGGAAGCCCGCCGGGTCCGAGGAATCGGACGCCGCAGCCCCTGCCCCGGCGTCGTCGGACGTTCGGGGACCTCGGGAAGGCGTTCGGGGCGTTCCTCGCCCTGGTCGTGCTGCTGGTCGGGGTGCCCGGCGCGCTGGCGACGCAGATGGGGTGGCCGCTACCGAGCGGGGCTCCGACGCTGGACTGGTTGCAGCAGGAGATCACGGTCGACACGTTCCTCAACGTGCTGACTGTCCTCGTCTGGTTCGCCTGGGCCCAGTTCACCGCCTGCGTGCTCGTCGAGGTGAAGGCCGCGCTGTCGGGCGTGGGGTTGCCGAACCGCGTACCGGGCGCCGGGCCCAGCCAGTTGCTCGCGCGCCAGCTCGTCGCCGCGCTGCTGCTCGTGGGCGCCACCGCGGCCAGCTTCACGCCGGGGCTCTCGCAGCTCGGGCACAGCATGGAGGGGAACCAGCGGGGGACCGTCGCCGCCGCTCAGCAGACGCCGGGCGGGCTGTTCGGGCAGCAGCAGGAGCAGGCCGCCTCGAACGCGGCCGCCGCCATCGCCGAGCAGGCCGCCAACGCCGCGTCGCACGCCGAGAGCGGGGCCAGTACCGCCACGGAAGGCGACACCAAGTACTACCGGATCCAGCCGCCCGAGGGCCGTCACCACGACTCGATGTGGGAGGTCGCCGAGCGGCATCTGGGCGACGGGCGCCGGTACAAGGAGATCTACGAGCTCAACAAGGACCGTACGCAGCCCGACGGTTCCAAGCTGTCGGAGGCGAGTCTCATCCGGCCCGGCTGGATCCTGGAGATGCCCGCCGATGCCCGCGGTGGCGACCTCGTCGAGATGCCCGACGAGGCGCCCAAGGCCGCGGAGCCGGCCCAGCGGCAGATCCAGGAGTACGCAGAGACAGGGGCAGGGGGCCAGCAGCAGGCCACTGGGGGGCAGCAACAGGGCGCGGGCTCCGGCGACCGCGACACCGCGCACATCCACGTGCCCCAGCAGCGGCCCGAGAGCGGACCGCAGCAGGCGCAGCCCGCTCAGGCCTCCTCCGACGACAGCGGCTTCTCCTTCGGGCTGCCCGAAGCCCTCGTCGGTGCGCCCCTGCTCGCCGCCGGGCTGCTCGGTGCGCTCGGACGCCGGCGCCGCCAGGCGCTCTGGCAGTCGGCGCTCGGTGCCGTCGGCGGGCGCCGCGGGATGGAGCCGCCGACCCCGACGGGAACCGCCGCGGACGCGCAGGACGCGCTGCTCGTGGGCGCCGACCCCGAAGGCGTACGCCTTCTTGACCTGTCGTTGCGCGGGCTCGCCGCGGCGCTCGCCGCCGAGTCGCGGCCGCTGCCGACCGTCTACGCGGCCTGGCTCAGCGGCAACGGCGATCTGCACCTCCAACTCGCCCAGCCGGCCGGGAAGCCGCCCGCGCCGTGGCAGCTCGGGCAGGACCAGACGTTCTGGATGCTGGCGCGGACGGACGCCGAGCGGTACGAGGATGTCGACACCGCCGCTCCGTATCCGGGGCTCGTCAGCCTCGGGACCATGGACGACTCCCGGCTGCTGCTCAACCTCGAGTCCGTCCCCGGGATCGTCTCCCTCAGCGGCAGTGACCGCGACCGCGCGGGTGTCTTCGCCTCCGTGGCCGCCGAGTTGGCCACCAACGGCTGGTCCGACCGCATGACGATCACGCTCGTCGGGTTCGGGCAGGACCTCACACCGCTCGCGCCCAACCGGCTGCGCCACCTCGACGACATCGAGGCGCTGCTTGAGACCATGGAGGCGGAGACCCGGCAGCGGCGCGGCGCGCTGGGCGCCGCCGGTCACGACTCCGTCCTCACCGGGCGTACGGGCCCTGCCCAGCACACCCGTTGGGCCCCCCACCTCGTACTGCTCGCGGCCGAACCGCAGGGCGAGGACGCCATCAGGCTCGCCGAACTCGCCGCCGACGCCAGCCGGTTGGGCATCGGATACCTCGTCGGCACCGAGAGCGGCGATCTGCCGGGCGCCGCCTGGGAGATGGAGATCACCGCCGGGGGCAAGCTGCTCGCCCCACTGCTCGGGCTCGAACTCGACGCGCAGACACTGCCGTTGGCCTTGCAGCAGGCGGTCGTGGAGCTGTTCGTCGAGGCGGACCCGGAGCGGGAGAGCACCAACGCCGCCGCGCCGCCGTTCCTCGTCGACATCAGCGAGCAGGGGCGGCCGGCCGTGTACGCACGGCTTGTGGGCCCGTACGAGATCATCGGTCTTGAGACGCCCGACGGTGAGCGCAGCCCGCTGATGCACGAGGCGCTGGCGCTGTTGCTGCTGCACCGCGAGGGGGTGCACCCGCGGGTGCTGTCCTCCGCGCTGTGGCCGCGCGGGGTCACCGACGACGTACGCGACGCGCTCGTCGAGCGGCTGCGGAGCTGGCTGGGCAGCGACCCGGACGGCACGCCGCGACTCGGCACCGACGCGAGCGGGCGGCTCACGCTCGCGAAGGCGGTCGTCTCCGATCTGGATGTGCTGCGCTCGCTGTACCACGAGGCGACGCAGGGGCAGGGCGTCAACAGCCGTGCGGTGCGCGGGCGGTTGCTCACGGACGCCCTCGTGCTCGTACGCGGTCCGCTGCTCGCCGACCGCCCGCAGGGCCGGTACGGCTGGCTCAGCCACGAGATCATCGACGCCCAACTCCCGCTGCTCGTGGCGGACATCGGGCTCGCGCTCGCCGAGTTCCACCTGGAGAAGGGGCGTGCCGAGAAGGCCATCGAGGCCCTCAACGCCTCCCTGAACTCGGCTCCTTCGGACGAACGCCTCTGGAACGAACTGCTGCGCGCGACGCACGCGACCGGTGACAGTGACCGCCTCAAGCGCCTCGCCGCCGACCTCGTCTCCCGCAGCGGCGCCCGCGGGGTGCCGCCGCGTACGGAGGCACTCCTCGACGAGCTGCTGCCGACCTGGCGCAGTGGCGTGGCAGCGGTGGGATGAGCGAACTGGCGCTCGCCGCCTTCGCCGCGGTGTGGGGCGCGGCGGCGGGGCTGCTGCTGCCCCGAGCCGCGTACCGGCTCGCGGTCGACCCGGATGAGACATGGCGGGACAGCTGCCCCGCCGGGCACCCGATCACGGGCCTCGCGAAGGGCTGGCTCGGCTTCGCGCGATGCGGTGCCTGTACGGCGGAGGCGGCGCCCGGCAGCACCGGGGCGGCCTCCGCGGGTGCGGCGCCCGGAGACGCGGAACGGGCGGCCTCCGCGGACGGGACCTCGTACGAAACCACGAGCGGGCCGTCGTACGGAACCGCGACCCCGCCGTCGTACGGCCCCAACACCCCCCTCGTCTCCCTGGCCGCCGCCCTCCTCTGCGCGGCCCTCGCGCCGACCACAGGCACCCGCCCCGAACTCGGCGTCTGGCTGCTGCTCGTGCCGCTCGGCGTACTGCTCGCGGTGGTCGACTTCAAGGTGCAGCGGCTGCCGGACGCCCTGACCCTGCCGCTCGCGGCGGCGGCCCTGGTGCTGCTCGGCGTGGCCGCGGCCGTCCCCGAGCACGCGGGGGACTGGCTGACCGCGCTGTTCGGGGCGCTCGCGCTCGGCGGCGCGTACTTCGTGCTCTTCCTCATCAACCCGAACGGCATGGGGTTCGGGGATGTGAAGCTCGCCCTCGGACTCGGGGCGGTGCTCGGCTGGTACGGGTGGAGCGTGGTGTTCCTGGGGACCTTCGCCGGGTTCCTGCTCGGGGCGCTGTACGGGGCGGGTCTTGTCGTGGCGCGGCGCGCGGGGCGCAAGACGTCGATCCCGTTCGGGCCGTTTCTGATCGCGGGGGCGTACGCCGGACTCCTGATCGGGGCGTACGCGGCCTGACGTCGGGCTTGTCAGAAGGCTGGCGTAGTCTGGCTTGGTCTGTCCACACCCTGATGAAAGGGACACTCCCGGTGACCGAGAAGGCCGACCTTCAGTCCGTCCTCGACCGTGCCGCCGAGGGTGGGCGGATCACCCCGGAAGAGGCGCTCGACCTCTACCGCGACGCCCCGCTGCACGCGCTCGGCGTCGCCGCCGACGCCGTACGCAAGCGGCGGTACGCGGGCACCGAGCACATCGCCACCTACATCATCGAGCGCAACATCAACTACACGAACGTGTGCGTCACGGCGTGCAAGTTCTGCGCCTTCTACGCGCCGCCCAAGGACACCGCCAAGGGTTGGACGCGTGACCTCGACGACATCCTGCGCCGCTGCGCGGAGACCGTCGAGCTGGGCGGTACGCAGATCATGTTCCAGGGCGGGCACCACCCGGACTTCGGTGTCGAGTACTACGAGAAGCACTTCGCCGCGATCAAGGCCGCGTACCCGCAGTTGGTCATCCACTCCCTCGGCGCGTCCGAGGTCGAGCACATGGCCCGTATCTCCAAGGTGTCGGCGGAGGAGGCCATCGCGCGGATCCACGCCGCGGGCCTCGACTCCTTCGCCGGCGCCGGTGCCGAGCTGCTGCCCGCGCGGCCGCGCAAGGCCATCGCCCCGCTGAAGGAGAGCGGCGAGCGCTGGCTGGAGATCATGGAGATCGCGCACGGCCTTGGTGTCGAGTCGACGTCCACGATGCTCATGGGCACCGGCGAGACCAACGCCGAGCGCATCGAGCACCTGCGGATGATCCGCGACGTACAGGACCGCACGGGCGGCTTCCGCGCCTTCATCCCGTACACCTACCAGCCCGAGAACAACCACCTGAAGGGCCAGACGCAGGCCACGCTCTTCGAGTACCTGCGGATCATCGCCATCGCGCGGCTGTTCATGGACAACATCGCCCACATCCAGGGCTCCTGGCTCACCACCGGCAAGGAGGTCGGCCAGCTGTCGCTGCACTACGGCGCGGACGACCTCGGTTCGATCATGCTGGAGGAGAACGTCGTCTCCTCCGCCGGTGCCAAGCACCGCTCCAACCGCATGGAGATCATCGACCTGATCCGCAAGGCCGGCCGCGTGCCCGCGCAGCGGACCACGACGTACGAGCACATCGTCGTCCACGACGACCCGGCGAACGACCCGGTCGACGCGCGCGTCGCCTCGCACATCTCGTCCACGGCGATCGAGGGCGGCACGGCACACCCCGAGTTGAAGCTGCTCGCGTCCAACTGACAACCGAGAACTGACTCAGCCGTGCTGACGATTCATGCCGCCGACGAGGTGCGGCGTGCCTGGGACGGCGAGCCGCTCAAGGACGCCGGGGTCGCCGTCGAGGGTGACCGCATCGCGGGTGTCGGCACGCTCGACGAGCTGCGCGAGCGGTTTCCGGGGGCGCGGGTGCGGCACTGGCCCGGGGTCCTCGGGCCGGCCCTCGTCCACGAGGGGCCGCTGCCCGAGGCGCCGTCACCGCGCGAACGCCTGCACGCCGTACTGAAGTCGGGCGCCACCGCCGTACTGGCGGAGTACGCCGGCACGGGCGACCTGCGTCTCGCCGCCTCCCGCAACGATGTCGCCGTACTCCCGCGTACGAAGAAGCCCGCGATCGCCGACACCGGACGTGCCGACCTCGCGGTGTTCGACGCGGACGGCGCCTGTATCGCCACCGTGTGCGCGGGGCGCCTGGTGCACCGGCGTCGCTGAATCATCCGTGACCCGAGGTCATCCGGCGAACGCCTCCGCGAACGCCCCCGCACTCTGCGCAACCCCGCTGCAGTCCGTGGCCGCGTCGTCGTTCGCCGAGCCGTCCTCGCACTGCTGGTCGCGGAAGGTCGACCAGAGTGAAACCCAGGCGATCCCCTGTTCGTCGGCGAACGTCCGGACCTGTGCCGCGTCGGACAGCGTGAACGTCTCGTTGTCGACGTCGTTGACGCCGATCATCGAGGTGAGGGCGAGGCCGTACCAGGCGTTCTCGGAGGAGAGGCCGAAGACGTCGGCCAGTTGGGTGTGGGCGGCCTTGGCGGAGGTGATCGCGTAGTCGCCCATGTCACCGTCGTACGAACTGCTGTAGTTCATGGTCATGATGTTGACGGTGGAGACCGCCACGGAGTTGTCGTTGGCGGACTCCAGCAGTGCCAGGCTGTCGGCGTCGAGGCCGGAGGGCATCACGGGCAGGGTGAAGGAGACCTGGAGGTCGGTGCGTTCCTTCTGAAGCAGGGCGATCGCCTCCGAGCGCAGCGCGATCGAGGCGGCGTCGGTCAGCGCGTCGCCCTCGATGTCGAAGTCCGCCTGGGTCGAGCCGGCGGCGTCGAGTGCGGCGCCGTAGGCCGCGGCGAGTGCGGACGCGCTGTCACAGGTCTCGGCGAGCTCCTTGCCGTCCGCCCCGCCGAAGGAGACGCGGACGTCCGCGCCGGACTCCGTGAGCGCGGAGATCCGGGACTTCACGGCCGCGTCGTCGATCGCGGACGTGCCGTTCCAGGTCGGCGTGCAGTCGCTGCCGTCCGAGATCACGAAAGCCAGGTTGTACGTCGTCGGGGACCCGGCGGAATCCGTGGCGGAGGCGTCCGTGGCGCTCACATAAGGGGCGTACGAGGTGGACGACGACTCGCTCTGTGCGGGGGAGGACGCGGCCCCCGAGGCCGTGCCCGAACCGTCGTTGCCGCCAGAGGAGCACCCCGCACAGGCCAGAGCCACCAGGCAGACGAGCCCGGCGGCCTGCTTCAGGAAACTCCTCATTGCGCATGCACCCGCTCTCGTGATTTCTGTCTCAGGATGGAAACAAAGCGCGTTTCCGCAATGGAAAGGTGTCACATCCGACCGTGAATCCTGAATACAGGAAGGGCACAGGAAGGTCATGGGAAAGTGCTCACAAATCGGGTGAATCGGTTGTGAAAATGGTGCATAAGGTTTATATGTAACCTCCCCGAGCTGGGAGGATGCTTATGGATTCTCTCAGGTAACGGACAGGTTGAGGCGTTTCTCATTGGTGCCTCACATGGGAACCCGAGTTTTTGACACATAAATCCCTCCTAATGTCTGGGGAATGCAATCCGAGTCCGTCATCGAAAACCGCACCACTGTGCGTGGCCGCCGTAAGCAACGTGGCAACGGGGCCGCGGACGGTCCCGTGTTCGTCGACAACTCCGGGCGCAGATCACGGCTGTTGCGCCGGATCGGCACTCTCCTCGGTGTCGTCTGCCTGGGGTACGCGGTCGTGCTCGGCATGGCCTTCATGGGCTGGGGCATCTCGGTGACCCCTTCCGCGCTGATTCCCTTCAGGGGCGGCCAGACAGCCGGCGCACCCGGGACCGGCGGTCACGGGCAGCTGCCGGGCGGCGTGGCCCGTACCGGAACCCCGGCCGCGCAGCCCGTCACCGCATCGCCCACCGACGTACCCACGGACGAAGCCGCGTC
>NZ_JBHXMF010000002.1:13852-51360 GCF_042721055.1 Streptomyces sp. NPDC058470 | reverse complement strand
TCCGCCTCCGCGTCCGCCTCCGCGTCCGCCTCCGCGTCCGCCTCCGCGTCCGCCTCCGCGTCCGCCTCCACCGGCGCCAACTGACCGGAGCGCACCGACACTTATGACTACGACGACCTCGCGCGGCCGCCGACGGGCCCCCTCCAGGATGGAGCGGGCCGCCGGCAGGGCCGCGGCGCTGCAGAAACCGCGTGTCATCCTTGCCGTGCTGCTCCTGCTGGCCCTCTCCAGCGTGATGCTCCTGGACGGCTATCTGCGCTCGGAGATCGGCAACGACTCGCGCATCCGCGACGGCGCGGCCTACGACAAGGTTCCCCAGAAGGTCCTTGACGGCGGCCCCATCCTGACGTTCGACGACGGCGCGGAGAAGACGCAGTCCGTGCCCGACAAGACCATCGTGCTCACCTTCGACGACGGTCCCAACCCGACCTGGACTCCCCAGATCCTCAAGATCCTTGAGGAGAACGACGTAAACGCCACGTTCTTCGAGGTCGGTTCGGCGGTCTCGCGCTATCCGGGCATCGTGAAGGACCTGGTGGCCCAGGGCAACGAGGTGGGCATCCACACCTTCACGCACGTCGACCTCTCCTACCAGAGCACGGATCGGCTCCAGCGCGAGTTGAAACAGACGCAGCTCGCACTGGCGGGTGCCGCGGGGATCCAGACGACGCTGTTCCGGGCCCCGTACTCCGCCGAGATCGACGCCGTCGACAACTACAGCTGGCCGGTCTACGAGGAGGTCGGCGCCCTGGACTACACCACCGTCTTCGTCGACGACGACAGCGACGACTGGATGCAGCCGGGTGTCTCGAAGATCATCCAGGGGGCCACGCCGAAGGACGACAAGGGCGCCGTCGTCCTCATGCACGACGCGGGCGGCGACCGCGCGCAGACGGTCAAGGCGCTCGGCACGTACATCAAGGACATGAAGGCGAAGGGGTACTCCTTCACCACGGTCAGCGGCGTCGAGGCCAAGCTGCGCAGTCAGGACTCGGCCGACGCCGAGGCCGTCGGAGTCGCTCAGCAGCCCGGTCAGGCAGCCCAGTCCGGTCAGGCCGCCCAGTCAGGTCAGCAGCCACCGGCGGCGCAGGGCGCCGCCGGCCGGAACACCGAGCAGTCGGCCCACACCAAGGCCACCGGCGCCATCCTCTACGAGGGCAAGGCGCTCGTCGCGGCGGTCGCGGTCGCCGAGTGGGTCGTACCGGTACTCGCCTGGTTCCTGGGCGTCGTCGGCTTCGCCGTCATGGGCAGGTTCGGCATGATGCTGATCCTCGCCCGCCGGCACCACAGACAGCGCAACAGGAAACGCGGCAAGCGCGGCGAGTTCAGTTGGGGGCCGACGGTCACCAGGCCGGTGACCGTGATCGTGCCCGCGTACAACGAGAAGGAGTGCATCGCCAACACGCTCCGCTCGCTGGCCGAGAGCACCCATCCGATCGAGATCATCGTCGTCGACGACGGCTCCACGGACGGCACCAAGGAGATCGCGGAGTCGCTCGGCATGCCGAACGTCCGGGTCATCCGGCAGGAGAACGCGGGCAAGCCAGCCGCCCTCAACAACGGTGTGCGCAACGCGAGTTACGACATCGTCGTGATGATGGACGGCGACACCGTCTTCGAGCCGGACGCGGTGCACCAGCTCGTGCAGCCCTTCGCGCGCCCGGAGATCGGCGCGGTCGCGGGCAACGCCAAGGTCGGCAACCGCAAGACCCTCATCGGCGCCTGGCAGCACATCGAGTACGTGATGGGCTTCAACCTCGACCGCCGCATGTACGACCTGCTGCGCTGCATGCCTACCATTCCGGGCGCGATCGGCGCGTTCCGCCGGGACGCGGTCCTTGAGGTCGGCGGCATGAGCGAGGACACGCTCGCCGAGGACACCGACATCACCATCGCCATGCACCGCGGCGGCTGGCGGGTCGTCTACCAGGAGCACGCCATCGCCTGGACGGAGGCGCCGGGTTCCTTCAAGCAGCTGTGGTCGCAGCGCTACCGCTGGTCGTACGGCACCATGCAGGCGCTGTGGAAGCACCGCAAGTCCCTTACGGACAGGGGACCTTCGGGCCGCTTCGGCCGCGTCGGCATGCCGCTCGTCGTGGTCTTCCAGATCTTCACGCCGATCTTCGCGCCGCTCATCGACGTGTTCACCGTCTACTCGATGATCTTCGTGGACTTCAAGGCGGCGCTGCTCGCCTGGCTGGCCGTCCTCGGTATCCAACTCTTCTGCGCGGCCTACGCGTTCCGCCTCGACAAGGAGAAGTACCGCTACCTCGCGATGATGCCGCTCCAGCAACTCGCCTACCGCCAGATGATGTACCTGGTCCTGATCCACTCCAGCGTCACGGCCCTGACAGGCGGACGACTCCGCTGGCAGAAGCTCAAGCGCACGGGCGAGGTCGGGACTCCGGCGGGGGTGAGCTAGATGAGCTGGGGGGCGGAGCAACCGGGGCAGCAGGGGCAACAGGGGCAACAACAGGGATACGGCCAGGAGAGGTACGGGTACGGGGAGCCGTCTCAGCCGTATTCGCAGGGGTACCCGCAGCAGTTCGACCAGGGGTACGCACAGCAGCCGTACGCGCAGCCGACCGCGCCTTACGAACCCTACGAGCAGCCCTGGCAGTACGTTCCCGAGGAGCCGGAACGGGTCTCTACCACCGCCCAGTTGACGCCCGTACGGCCCAAGCCCCCGGACCTCGTACCGGAAGAGCCGGAGTCGGAGCCGGGTCCGGAGCCACCGCCCAAGCCGAAGGCCGCCGGCCGTGACCGCTACTTCGACGCGCTGCGCGCCGTGGCGCTCGTCCGTGTGGTGGCGTACCACACCTTCGGATGGGCATGGGCGGGCCTGGTCTTCCCGTCGATGGGCGTGATGTTCGCGCTGGCCGGCACGCTGATGGCCAAGTCCCTGGAGCGCCCGGCGCTCAAGGTGGTCAGGAGCCGGATGCGGCGGCTGCTTCCGCCGTTCTGGTTCTGGGGGTTCTTCGTCGTGGTGGCGATGCTGATCCACGACTGGATGCCGGGCTGGCAGATCGTCTTCTGGGTTGTGCCGCTCGGTGACCCGCCAGGCAACCACTGGGGCGTCCAGGCCTGGGAGATCCTCTGGTACCTGCGGACGTACCTCTGGTTCGTGCTGCTGTCGCCGTTGCTCCTGCGGATCTTCCGGAAGGCGCCGATTCCGGTCCTGCTGCTCTCCCTCGTTCCGATCGTGGTGTTCCAGTACGGGTGGACGCCGCCGTGGAACCGCTTCGGCAGCGCGATCACGGACCTGGCCACCTATCTGTTCTGCTGGCTCGTCGGCTTCGCGCACCGCGAAGGCGTGCTCCAGCGGCTGAGACCTCCGCCGGTGGTCCTGGCGTCGCTGGCCGCGCTGGCGTACGGCGGCTGGTACGCCTTCGCCCACCAAGGGGAGTTCGGGACGTACGACCTGGACGAGATCCCGCTCGCCCAGGCCTTCTGGTCGGCCGGCTTCGTGACCCTCCTGATGTACTTCAAGGCGTACTACGACGTCGACTTCGCGTGGCTGGCCCGCTTCAAACGGCTCGACAGGATCGTGACGATCTTCAATGGGCGGGCCGTGACGATCTATCTCTGGCACGAGATCGCACTGGTACTGGCGGTTCCACTGATCGACCAGTTCTGGAAGGTTCCCGCGTTCGAGAAATGGCTGCCGCTGGAGAGCCAGTGGTTCATGTTCGGCATCGGCTGGGTGCTGATCTGGATCGCGATCCCGCTCTTCGGCTGGGTCGAGGACGTCGCGGCGAAGAAGAAGCCGAAGCTGCTGCCGTAGGCCGTAGGCCGTGGGCCGTGGGCCGTGGGCCGTAGCCCGTAGCCCGTAGCCCGTGGGCCGTAAGCCCGTAGCCCGTTAAGCCCGTAGACCGTTAAGACCGTTTTGTTGGAGACCGGCGTACGGGCCGGGCGCTGGAGAGTCGCCCGGCCCGTACTGCCACAATGGGGGCGTGACCCGCGCATCCCTGAACAAGCAGCCGCACGAAGTCGCCTCGATGTTCGACGACGTCGCGGAACGCTACGATCTGACGAACGACGTGCTCTCCCTCGGCCAGGACCGGGTGTGGCGCAAGGAGGTCGCGAAGGCGGTCGACGCGCGGCCCGCCCAGAAGATCCTGGACCTGGCGGCGGGCACGGCCACCTCGTCCCTCCCCTTCGCCCGCACCGGCGCGTACGTCGTCCCCTGCGACTTCTCCCTCGGGATGCTCCGCGTCGGCAAGAAGAACCACCCCTGGCTGCCGCTGACGGCGGGCGACGCGACGAGGCTGCCCTTCAAGGACGACACCTTCGACGCGGTCACGATCTCCTTCGGGCTGCGCAACGTGCAGGACACGGACGCGGCGCTGCGCGAGCTGTACCGGGTGACCAAGCCCGGCGGTCGGGTCGTGATCTGCGAGTTCTCGCACCCGACGTGGGCGCCCTTTCGCACCGTCTACACCGAGTACCTGATGCGCGCGCTGCCGCCGGTCGCCCGCGCCGTCTCCTCCAACCCCGACGCGTACGTCTATCTCGCCGAGTCCATCCGAGCCTGGCCCGACCAGCCCGCGCTGGCCGAGCGCCTGCGCAAGGCGGGCTGGTCCAAGGTGGCGTGGCGGAACCTGACGGGCGGGGTCGTGGCACTGCACCGGGGTTTCAAGACCTCCTGACCAAGGCTCAGTACCTGAGGACCTCGAACGGGTGGCCCGGTTCGTCGAGTTCGCGGTACAGACCGCCCGGCGGGGGACCGGTCCGGCGCGGCTCGTGCACCCCCGCGCCCCCGCCGCCCTCGGCGTCCCCGAAGTCGAACCACACGGTGATCACGGTGCCGCGCGGCACCTCCGCATCGGGCGGCGGATACTGCCGTACGACATAGTCGACGACCGTGAGATGGAAGTCGGGCCGGTCGGGCGCGGCGAGCAGCACACCTCGCGCTTCGGCCGTCTCACGCGCGTCCACAGCCATCAGGCCCACGAGCCGCGGTACGCGCACTTCGGGTGTCTTGGGTGTCAGGCGCACGGACGTCACCCCCAGCGGTACCGGAAGGGTAAGCCCCGGCCGTGCCCTTCCGGAAGCCGTCGGGCGATGGGCCGGTGGCCGTTCCGCGGCCGTCAGAGGGCCAGATGGAACCTGTGGGCCGGCAGGGGCGAGGCCGGTGACGTGACCGCCTCCGCGAACTCCATGCCGAGCCGTCTCGTCACGGCGATGGAGCGTTCGTTGCGCGAGTCGACCACGGCGACGACATCGGAGACGCCCGCCGCGCGGAGCCGCTCCAGGGTGGTGCGCGCGGCGGCCGTCACGTACCCCTTGCCCCAGTGCGCCCGGCCGAGCCGCCAGCCGATCTCGATCTGCCCCGTCGGCCCCCACGCGTACGGCCATGGCTGCGCGCCGGTGAACCCCAGCACCTCACCCTGGGAGCCGACCAGGGTCCACAGACAGAAACCCAGCTCCGCGTCGTGCCGGCGCTGCCGCGCGGTGAGCTCCTCGTACACGGACAGCTCGGCCCTTCTGCCCCCGTGGAACTCCATGACTTCCGGGTCGGCGAAGATCCGGTGCCAGGCGAAGGCGTCCTCGTCGGTGGGGACTCGGAGTGTCACGTCGGGGAGAGCTCGGTTCACGGGGCAGCCCTTCAGCCAGGTGATCAGTACCGCTGCATAGACTGCCCATGTCCAGTGCCCGTCGGCACGTTGATTGCGAATCTTGGGGAGAACCCGCCGTGACCGAGCCCCAGCCCCTCTCCGAAAACACCGCCGACGTCATTGTCGTCGGGGCCGGGCCAGCCGGTTCGACCACTGCGTACTACCTGGCCAAGGCCGGACTCGACGTCCTGCTCCTGGAGAAGACCGCGTTCCCACGGGAGAAGGTGTGCGGCGACGGACTGACCCCGCGCGCCACCAAGCAGCTCGTCTCCATGGGCATCGACATCTCGGAAGAGGCCGGCTGGCTCCGCAACAAGGGCCTGCGCATCATCGGCGGTGGCGTCCGCCTCCAGCTCGACTGGCCGGATCTCGCCTCCTTCCCCGACTACGGACTCGTCCGCAAGCGCGACGACTTCGACGAGCAGCTCGCGCACCAGGCCCAGAAGGCGGGCGCGCGCCTCTACGAGCGCTGCAACGTCGGCGCCCCGATCATCGACGACCGCACCGGCCGCATCACGGGCGTCCACGCGAAGCTGGGCGACTCGGGCGAGAAGCGCGAGGTCACCTTCCACGCGCCACTGGTCGTCGCGGCCGACGGCAACTCCACCCGCCTCTCCCTGGCGATGGGCCTGCACCGCCGCGAGGACCGCCCGATGGGCGTCGCGGTCCGTACGTACTTCACCTCGCCGCGTCACGAGGACGACTACCTGGAGTCCTGGCTGGAGCTCTGGGACCGCCGGGGGGCCGAGGACCGTCTTCTCCCCGGCTACGGCTGGATCTTCGGGATGGGCGACGGCACGTCGAACGTCGGCCTCGGAGTCCTGAACACCTCCGACTCCTTCAAGGAACTGGACTGGCGCGAAGTCCTCAAGGCCTGGTGCGCCTCGATGCCGGAGGACTGGGGTTACACCCCGGACAACATGACGGGCCCGATCCGCGGCGCCGCCCTCCCCATGGCCTTCAACCGCCAACCGCACTACACCAAGGGGCTGCTGCTGGTCGGTGA
The DNA here is from genome assembly GCF_042721055.1 of Streptomyces sp. NPDC058470. NCBI lineage: Bacteria > Bacillati > Actinomycetota > Actinomycetes > Kitasatosporales > Streptomycetaceae > Streptomyces > Streptomyces sp. NPDC058470. Next base: position 44,736 of record NZ_JBHXMF010000002.1, on the reverse strand, counting down.
CGCCGGCGGCCTGGTGAACCCTTTCAACGGCGAGGGCATCGCCTACGCCATGGAGTCCGGGCAGATCGCCGCCGACGTGATTGTCCAGGCGCACGCGCGAGCCACCCCCGGCCAGCGTGAACTGGCCCTCCAGCGCTACCCGCGCGTGCTCAAGGACACCTACGGCGGCTACTACACCCTCGGCCGCGCCTTCGTGAAGCTCATCGGCAACCCGAAGGTCATGAAGATCGCGGCGGAGCGCGGCCTGACCCACCCCCTCCTGATGAAGTTCACGCTGAAGATGCTCGCCAACCTGACGGACCCGACGGGCGGCGACGCGATGGACCGCATCATCAACGGACTGTCGAAGGTGGCTCCGAAATCATGATCAACGTGCGCTCCAGGGCCAAGGCCTGATCAGCGGTCGAGTTCCGCTGTCCTGACCGCGCGCCGGGCGACGACCCGCTCACGCCGGTCCTCCATCTGCCTCAGCGCGTCCCGCCGTTCCCGCTTGGAGAGCCGGTCCAGGTAGACCTGCCCGTTGACGTGGTCGGTCTCGTGCTGGAGGCAGCGGGCGAAATACCCCGTTCCCTCGATCGTGAGGGCGTTCCCGTCCTTGTCGAAGCCGCGCACGACGGCGCGATCGGGGCGGGGTACGTCCATGACGGCACCCGGCACCGACAGGCATCCTTCGCCCTCGTCGAGGAGCCGCCGTCCGGCCGGGGCGAGCTGATCCAGGACCGGGTTGGCGATATGGCCGACATGCCGGACTCCGTCGTCGTCCGGGCAGTCGTACACGAACAGGCGCAGATCGACGCCCACCTGATTGGCGGCGAGGCCCGCTCCGTCCGCGACACGCATCGTCAGGAACATGTCGCCGATGAGCGCGGCGAGATCGGGACCGAACTCGGTCACGTCACGGCACGGCCGGTGCAGCACCTCCTCCCCGACCTCGGTGATCCGGCGCACCACCCCGCGCCGGGCCTCCGGCGAGAGTGCCGGATACGAGTCGACGGGCTTGCCCTGTACGAACACTCGGGGCATGGCTGTGTCTCCTTCAGGTGCGGGGCTGTTGTGAACCCTTGTGGGCCCCCTGTGAACCCTTGTGGGCCCTCGTGGGGAGCCTTGCGGCTCCACAACAGCAGAACACCTGGCACAGCGCCACAGAACACCTGGCACAGCGCACCCCGCACAGCGCCAGCAGCACACCGGGCGCGGCGCCACAGCGCACCGGGCGCGGCGCCACAGCGCACCCCGCACAGCGCCAGCAGCACACCGGGCGCGGCGAAAGGACCGCCGCTCTCCCGAACGACGGCCCTCAACCGCGAAGAATCGTGCGACGCGACCCAATCGCGCGACTCGGCTCGATGCTGCGACTCAGCTCAGAGAACGCGCACCGCACCGGTGGCCGGGTAGCCCGAAAGGTCCTGAATCACCACACCCTTGGAGGGGTTGGCCGCGTCGAGGTACTGGCCGCCGCCGATGTACACACCCACGTGGTACGCCGAACCGGCCGAGCCCCAGTACAGGATGTCGCCGACCGCGAGGTTGGACAGCGAGACCGGCGTACCGGCCGTCGACTGGTCACTCGAGACGCGCGGCAGGTCCACGCCGGCCTGCCTGAACGCGGCCTGCACGAGACCGGAGCAGTCCCACGAGTTGGGGCCGGTGCCGCCCATCACGTACGCGTCGCCGACCTGCGCCTGGAGGAAGGCGATGACGGTCGCGACACTGCCGCTGGCCGGGGCGGAGACAGTCGTGGACGTCGAGGCGGACAGGGTGGTCCGCTCCGAGGAGCGCGAGGCGGCCTCGGCGGCGGCGGCCTTGCGCGCGGCCTCGTCGGCAGCCTTCTTCTTGGCCGCCGCCTTCGCCTTCGCGTCGGCGAGGTCCGTCTTCGCCTGCTGCGCGGCCTCGGCGGCGGCAGCGTCACGCTCCGCCTCCAGCTCGTAGTTCGCGGCGGCCTGCTGGGTGGCGTCCGCGGACTGCGCGATCTGAGTGGCCAGGTCGGCCGTCAGAGCGGACAGGTCGAGCGTCTGGGTCGTGGACGACTCGGCAGCGTTCGCCGAACCGGACGCCCCGGCCACTGCCAGGGTGCTGAGAACGCCACCGGCAACTCCGGCGCGCATCGCGAGCGTCGACCCGTTGCGGCGGGGTTTCCGGTGGCTACGTATGTGAGCGGTGTGGGACATGAGAACAACCGGTACCAGGGACTCCCTCATACCTTCAAGAAACGTGTGCTGCGCCACAGTTGTTCAATCCCTGTGTCGAATTCACCTGGCGTCACTCCTTATTGACGCCGTAACGGGCATTGCGGACACCGCCCATCAAGCCCGTGATCATGGGCTTTCCGCATTACGTCCGGATTGCCCGTCGCCTATCACCGGTTGGATCGATGGCCAAGCCCGGCTTATTTGGACCATAGGGAGATGTGGCGCAGGTCACGGAACGGTCACCGCGGCGACGGCGTCTCGCGCGGGCTCCCCGGCCGTCGCCGTCCGTGAACGCGTGCACGCGTCCACATCCGTCCGTCGCCCTCCCTCTGGCGTGTGAACGCGCCCTCTATCAAGGCCGTGCGTCCAGCACCAATTTGCATGCGGCGGAATTCTCTTGATATGGAGACGTCGTCCTGGACCTGGGGTGACGAGCGGAAATATCACCTCTCGTGACCGGTCGGACGCTTCACGTACGAAGATCGACGCTCGTCCGACTTCATGATCGTTCGCCAGGTGGTGGAGATCACAAAGTCGTTGTCGTACCCCGTGTCGCAGATCACAGACCGGCGGGCATAAGATGCGGGGCAGTTGGGCTTGTGACCTGCTTCACATGTGCGCGATCTTCGCCGGGACGGATGGAGTTCGTGAAGCACGCGGGGCAGGAGTGCCTGTCCGACGCAACCGCCAGCAGTCAACGCCGACTGAGAGGAGCGAGGAGCGTGAACGCGTATGCGCCGATCCTCGTACTGGGAGCCCTCGGGGCAGGCTTTGCGATCTTCTCCGTGGTCATGGCCACGCTTATCGGTCCAAAGCGTTACAACCGAGCCAAGCTTGAGGCCTACGAGTGCGGTATCGAGCCGACCCCCACGCCGGCCGGCGGCGGGCGCTTCCCCATCAAGTACTACCTGACGGCGATGCTCTTCATCGTCTTCGACATCGAGATCGTCTTCCTCTACCCCTGGGCCGTCACCTTCGACGCCCTGGGTGTTTTCGGGCTCGTGGAGATGTTGTTCTTCGTGCTCACCGTCTTTGTCGCGTACGCGTACGTATGGCGGCGCGGCGGTCTGGAATGGGACTGAGGGGCCTTTAAGACATGGGACTCGAAGAAAAACTGCCGAGCGGATTCCTGCTGACCACCGTCGAGCAGGCCGCGGGCTGGGTGCGTAAGTCGTCCGTCTTCCCCGCCACGTTCGGACTCGCCTGCTGCGCCATCGAGATGATGACGACCGGCGCCGGACGCTACGACCTGGCGCGCTTCGGTATGGAGGTCTTCCGCGGATCACCGCGGCAGGCGGACCTGATGATCGTCGCCGGCCGGGTCAGCCAGAAGATGGCGCCGGTGCTGCGGCAGGTCTACGACCAGATGCCCAACCCCAAGTGGGTGATCTCCATGGGGGTTTGTGCCTCATCGGGTGGAATGTTCAACAACTACGCGATTGTGCAGGGAGTCGACCACATCGTCCCGGTCGACATCTATCTGCCCGGTTGCCCGCCGCGGCCCGAGATGCTGATCGACGCGATTCTCAAGCTCCACCAGAAGATCCAGACCTCCAAGCTCGGCGTGAACGCCGAGGAGGCGGCCCGCGAGGCGGAGGAAGCGGCGCTCAAGGCGCTCCCCACCATCGAGATGAAGGGGCTGCTGCGGTGAGCGACGCCAGCAACGGGGTCAACCCCGAGAAGGATCTCGGCGCTTCCAACCTGCCCGGCCGTCGTGGCGAGGGCGGCGAGGAGATCCGGGTCCAGCGCGGCATGTTCGGCGCCAACAACGGCGGTGACACCTCCGGTTACGGCGGCCTGGTCCGCTCGATCCGGCTGCCGGGCCCGACCACCCGCCCGTACGGCGGCTGGTTCGACGAGGTCGCCGACGAACTGGAAGGCGCCCTGGAGGAACAGGGACTCGTCCCCGAGAACGTGATCGACAAGACGATCGTCGACCGCGACGAGATCACCTTCCACATCGAACGCGAGTACCTGCTCCGCGTCGCCCAGACCCTGCGCGACGACCCGGCTCTGCGCTTCGAACTGTGCACCGGCGTCTCAGGGGTCCACTACCTGCACGACAAGGGCCGCGAACTGCACGCCGTCTACCACCTGCGCTCGATCACCCACAACCGGCTGATCCGCCTGGAGGTCAGCGCCCCTGACGCCGACCCGCACGTCCCCTCGCTCGTCTCCGTGTACCCGACGAACGACTGGCACGAGCGCGAGACGTACGACTTCTTCGGGCTGATCTTCGACGGTCACCCGGCGCTGACGCGGATCATGATGCCGGACGACTGGCCGGGCTTCCCGCAGCGCAAGGACTACCCCCTCGGCGGCATCCCCGTCGAGTACAAGGGCGCCCAGATCCCGGCTCCGGACCAGCGGAGGTCGTACTCATGAGCACGCAGACCCCTTCCCCCGGCGCGTCCGCCGCCGCGGCCCGTGAGACGACCGAGGGCGCCGTATATACGGTCACCGGCGGTGACTGGGACGAGGTCGTCCAGTCCGCCGCGAAGTCCGACGACGAGCGCATCATCGTCAACATGGGTCCGCAGCACCCGTCCACCCACGGCGTGCTCCGGCTCATCCTGGAGATCGACGGCGAGACGGTCACCGAGGCCCGCTGCGGCATCGGCTATCTGCACACCGGCATCGAGAAGAACCTCGAGTTCCGCACGTGGACGCAGGGCACCACGTTCGTGACGCGCATGGACTATCTGACGCCGTTCTTCAACGAGGCGGCCTACTGTCTCGCCGTCGAGAAGCTCCTCGGCATCGAGGACCAGATCCCCGACCGCGCCACGATCATCCGCGTGCTCCTGATGGAGCTGAACCGGATCTCCTCCCACCTGGTGTGCATCGCCACCGGCGGTATGGAACTGGGCGCCACCACGATCATGATCTACGGCTTCCGAGATCGTGAACTCATTCTCGACATCTACGAACTGATCACCGGCCTGCGGATGAACCACGCGTACATCCGCCCCGGCGGACTCGCCCAGGACCTGCCGCCGGGCGCGGTGGACCAGATCCGCGAGTTCGTGAAGAAGATGACGAAGAACCTTCCCGAGTACGACAAGCTCGCCACCGGGAACCCCATCTTCAAGGCCCGTATGCAGGACGTGGGCTATCTCGACCTGGCCGGCTGTATGGCCCTCGGCGCCACCGGCCCGGTCCTGCGCTCCGCGGGCCTGCCGCACGACCTGCGCAAGTCGCAGCCCTACTGCGGCTACGAGACCTATGACTTCGAGGTCCCGACCGCCGACACCTGCGACTCCTACGGGCGCTTCCTGATCCGCCTGGAGGAGATGCGCCAGTCCCTGCGCATCGTCGAGCAGTGCCTGGACCGGCTGCAGCCCGGCCCGGTCATGGTCACCGACAAGAAGATCGCCTGGCCCGCCCAGCTCGCGCTCGGACCCGACGGTCTCGGCAACTCCCTCGACCACATCAAAAAGATCATGGGCACCTCCATGGAGGCCCTGATCCACCACTTCAAGCTGGTGACCGAAGGCTTCCGCGTCCCGCCGGGACAGACGTACGTGGCGGTCGAGTCACCCAAGGGCGAACTCGGGGTGCACGCCGTTTCCGACGGAGGCACCCGCCCCTTCCGGGTCCACTTCCGCGACCCGTCCTTCACCAACCTTCAGGCCATGGCGGCGATGTGCGAGGGCGGCCAGGTCGCCGACGTCATCGTCGCCGTCGCGTCCATCGACCCCGTGATGGGAGGCGTCGACCGGTGACCACCACTCCCTCCCAGGGTGTAGGCCTGGGCATGCCCCAACTGCCCGCGCCCGCCTACCCGGACGACGTCCGAGCCCGGCTCGAAACCGACGCGCGCGAGATCATCGCCCGCTACCCGGACTCCCGCTCGGCGCTCCTTCCGTTGCTGCATCTCGTGCAGTCGGAGGAGGGCCACGTCACGCGCACGGGGCAGCGGTTCTGCGCGGAGGTCCTCGACCTGACCACGGCCGAGGTCGCCGCGGTCGCGACCTTCTACTCCATGTACCGGCGCGGGCCGAGCGGTGACTACCAGGTGGGTGTGTGCACCAACACCCTGTGCGCGGTCATGGGCGGCGACGCCATCTTCGAGGCCCTCCAGGATCACCTGGGCGTCGGCAACGGCGGGACCACCGACGACGGCAAGGTCACCCTGGAGCACATCGAGTGCAACGCGGCCTGCGACTTCGCGCCGGTCGTGATGGTCAACTGGGAGTTCTTCGACAACCAGACCGTGGCCTCCGCGAAGCGCCTTGTGGACGACCTGCGCGCGGGAGCCCCCGTCGATCCGACCCGGGGCGCCCCCCTGTGCACTTTCAAGGAGACCGCCCGGATCCTGGCGGGCTTCCCCGACGAGCGCGAGGGCGCCGTCGAGGCGGGCGGCAGTGCGGGACCGGCCTCACTGATCGGGCTGCGCCTGGCCAAGGGCGAGACGCAGCCTGCGCGCGTAGTACATCCGCGTGGTCGTGGTCCCCAGGACCAGCCGCCCGCCGAGCACCTGAGCTCACACGACGCGCCGCAGGACACGTCGGCGTCCGACCCGTCCCACCCGGCGGGTCCTGTCGAGGAGGGGGAGTGATGACCTTGGCACCCGAAAACGGGGGCACCGCCCACGCGAGCGAATTCGACCGTGGGGGCGAGACGAGCCCCGAGAAACTGCTCGCACCCGTGCTGTCGGCCTTCTGGGACGAGGAGAAGTCCTGGACTCTGGACGTCTACCGAAGGCACGAGGGGTACGAGGGTCTGCGCAAGGCGCTCGCCATGTCGCCGGACGACCTGATCGCCTACGTCAAGGACTCCGGTCTGCGTGGCCGCGGCGGTGCCGGATTCCCTACCGGAATGAAGTGGCAGTTCATTCCCCAGGGCGATGGCAAACCACACTATCTAGTTGTCAACGCCGACGAGTCGGAGCCGGGAACCTGTAAGGACATCCCGCTCCTCTTCGCGAACCCGCACAGCCTCATCGAGGGCATTGTGATCGCGTGTTATGCCATCCGGTCTTCGCATGCCTTCATCTATCTACGTGGTGAAGTGGTCCCTGTATTGCGACGGTTGCACGAGGCCGTACGCGAGGCCTACGCGGCGGGCTACCTCGGCGAGAACATCCTGGGCAGCGGACTCGACCTCCAGCTCACCGTGCACGCGGGCGCAGGCGCGTACATCTGCGGTGAGGAGACCGCGCTGCTCGACTCGCTCGAAGGCCGCCGTGGTCAACCGCGGCTCCGTCCCCCTTTCCCTGCTGTGGCAGGCCTCTATGCGTGCCCAACTGTGGTAAATAACGTCGAATCGATCGCCTCAGTTCCCGCCATTCTGCAAAAGGGCAAGGAATGGTTCCGGTCGATGGGCAGCGAGAAGTCCCCGGGCTTCACGCTCTACTCGCTCAGCGGCCACGTCACCAATCCGGGCCAGTACGAGGCCCCGCTCGGCATCACGCTCCGCCAACTCCTCGACATGAGCGGCGGAATCCGCTCCGGACACCAGCTGAAGTTCTGGACACCGGGCGGCTCCTCGACCCCGATGTTCACCGACGAGCACCTCGACGTCCCTCTTGACTACGAAGGAGTGGGCGCCGCGGGTTCCATGCTCGGCACCAAGGCGCTCCAGTGCTTCGACGAGACGACCTGTGTCGTACGGGCGGTCACCCGCTGGACCGAGTTCTACGCCCACGAGTCCTGCGGCAAGTGCACACCGTGCCGCGAAGGCACGTACTGGCTCGTGCAGTTGCTGCGCGACATCGAGGCAGGCAAGGGCGCCATGTCCGACCTCGACAAGCTGAACGACATCGCCGACAGCATCAACGGCAAGTCGTTCTGCGCCCTCGGTGACGGCGCCGCCTCGCCGATCTTCTCCTCGCTCAAGTACTTCCGCGAGGAGTACGAGCAGCACATCACGGGCCGCGGCTGCCCCTTCGACCCCGCCAAGTCGACCGTCTGGGCGGACCACCACACGGAGGTGAACGCATGACAGTGACCACCAGCGCTCCCTCCGGAGGCGGGGAGGCGGCGGTCCCGCCGGAGGACCTCGTCGCGCTGACGATCGACGGCGTGGAGATCAGCGTGCCCAAGGGCACCCTGGTCATCCGGGCCGCCGAGCAACTCGGCATCGAGATCCCGCGGTTCTGTGATCACCCGCTCCTCGACCCGGTCGGCGCCTGCCGCCAGTGCATCGTCGAGATCGAGGGCCAGCGCAAGCCCATGGCGTCCTGCACGATCACCTGTACGGACGGGATGGTCGTCAAGACCCACCTGACCTCGCCCGTCGCCGAAAAGGCCCAGCACGGGGTGATGGAGCTGCTGCTCATCAACCACCCGCTGGACTGCCCGGTCTGCGACAAGGGCGGCGAGTGCCCCCTGCAGAACCAGGCGATGTCGCACGGCCAGGCCGAGTCCCGCTTCGAGGGCAAGAAGAGGACGTACGAGAAGCCGGTCCCGATCTCCACGCAGGTACTGCTCGACCGTGAGCGGTGCGTGCTGTGCGCCCGGTGCACCCGGTTCAGCAACCAGATCGCCGGCGACCCGATGATCGAGATGGTCGAGCGGGGCGCGCTCCAGCAGATCGGCACCGGAGAGGGCGACCCCTTCGAGTCGTACTTCTCCGGGAACACCATCCAGATCTGCCCGGTGGGCGCCCTGACCTCGGCGGCGTATCGCTTCCGCTCGCGCCCCTTCGACCTCATCTCCTCGCACTCCGTCTGCGAGCACTGCTCAGGCGGCTGTGCCACCCGCACCGACCACCGACGCGGCAAGGTCATGCGGCGCCTCGCGTCTGCCGACCCCGAGGTCAACGAGGAGTGGCTCTGCGACAAGGGGCGGTTCGGCTTCCGGTACGCCCAGCAGCGGGACCGGATCGAGACGCCCCTGGTGCGCTCCCCGGAGGGTGTCCTTGAGCCGGCTTCGTGGCCCGAGGCCCTGGAAGCCGCCGCTCAGGGGCTGTTGGCCGCTCGCGGCAGGACCGGTGTACTGACCGGCGGCCGTCTCACCGTCGAGGACGCCTACGCGTACAGCAAGTTCGCGCGCGTGGCCCTCGACACGAACGACATCGACTTCCGCGCGCGCGTGCACAGCAGCGAGGAGGCCGACTTCCTGGCCGCCAAGGTCGCCGGGCGCGGACGGGATCTCGACGGTACGGGCGTCACGTACACCTCTCTGGAGAAGGCGCCCGCCGTCCTGCTCGTCGGTTTCGAGGCCGAGGAGGAGGCGCCCGGCGTCTTCCTGCGGCTGCGCAAGGCGTGGCGCGGGCACGGGCAGAAGACCTTCTCGCTCGCCACGCACGCGACACGCGGTCTGGAGAAGGCGGGCGGCACGCTGCTGCCCGCCGCACCCGGCACCGAGACCGAGTGGCTCGACGCGCTCGCGAGCGGATTCGGTCTGGAGGGCGACGGGGCCAAGGCCGCCGAAGCGCTGCAGGCCGAAGGCTCGGTGATCGCTGTCGGAGAGCGGCTCGCCGCCGTGGCGGGCGGACTCACCGCCGCCGTCCGGGCCGCGTCCGCGACCGGAGCCCAGTTGGTGTGGATTCCACGCCGGGCCGGTGAGCGCGGCGCGATCGAGGCGGGGGCGCTGCCCACGCTGCTGCCGGGCGGACGCCCGGCGACCGACCCGCGCGCGCGGGACGAGGTCGCGGTGGCCTGGGGAGTCTCCGAACTCCCGCACCGACACGGCCGCGACACCGGGCAGATCGTCGAAGCGGCCGCCACTGGTGAGCTGCGGGCACTGGTCGTCGCCGGTGTGGAGGTCGCCGACCTTCCCGAACCGGCACGCGCACGCGCGGCACTTTCCGAAGTGGGCTTCCTGGTGTCGCTCGAACTGCGTCCCAGTGAGGTCACCGAGCACGCGGATGTCGTCCTCCCGGTGGCCGCGGTCGTCGAGAAGGCGGGCACCTTCCTCAACTGGGAGGGCCGGGCACGCCTCTTCGAGGCCGCGCTCAAGCCCGACCAGATGATCCGCCGGCTGGCGCCCAGCGACGCGCGCGTCCTGCAGATGCTGGCCGACGCCATGGACGTACACCTCGGTCTGCCGGACCTGCGCACCGCGCGCGGGGAGCTGGACCGGCTGGGCGCCTGGGACGGGCCGCGGGCCACCGATCCCCTGGAGACCGCGGTGGGGCTGCCGCGGCCCGCCACGGGGGAGGCCGTGCTCGCAGGGCACCGCCTGCTGCTCGACCAGGGCCGCCTCCAGGAGGGCGACGACGCGCTCGCCGGGACCAGGCACGCGGCACGCGCACGCGTGTCGCCCGCCACGGCCGCCGAGGCGGGCGTCAAGGAGGGCGACCTCCTCGCCGTGACCGGCCTCTTCGGAGTGGTCGAACTGCCGCTGCAGATCACCGAGATGCCCGACCGGGTGGTCTGGCTCCCGCTGAACTCCACCGGAGGGGGCGTCGCCTCCGACACCGGGGCGCTGCCCGGCGCACTCGTCCGCATCGGCCCGGCGACGCTCGCCACCGAGGCCCCCAAGGAGGTGGAGGCATGACGCCGTACCTCGCCGCGGAAGACCTCTCCATGTTCGGCACCGACCCCTGGTGGCTGGTCGTCGTCAAAGCGGTCTTCTGCTTCGCCTTCCTGATGGTGACCGTGCTCTTCTCCATCGTGTGGGAGCGCAAGGTCGTCGCCTGGATGCAGCTGCGCATCGGCCCCAACCGGCACGGCCCCTGGGGCATGCTCCAGTCGCTCGCCGACGGCGTGAAGCTGATGCTCAAGGAAGACCTCATCGTCAAACGCGCGGACAAGGTGGTCTACGTCCTCGCGCCGATCGTCGCGGCCATCCCGGCCTTCATGGCGATCGCGGTGATCCCCTTCGGGCCCTCCGGCAACGAGGTCTCGATCTTCGGCCACCGCACCACGATGCAGCTCACGGACCTGCCGATCGCGATGCTCTTCATCCTCGCGGTCGCCTCGGTGGGCATCTACGGGATCGTGCTCGCGGGCTGGAGCTCCGGATCCACGTACCCGCTGCTCGGCGGTCTGCGGTCCTGCGCGCAGATGATCTCGTACGAGATCGCCATGGGCGCCGCGTTCGCCTCGGTGTTCCTCTACTCCGGGTCGATGTCGACTTCGACCATCGTCGAGGCGCAGCAGGACCGCTGGTACATCGTCCTGCTGCCGGTCTCTTTCCTGATCTACATCGTGACGATGATCGGCGAGACCAACCGCGCTCCCTTCGACATGCCCGAGTCCGAGGGCGACCTGGTCGGCGGCTTCAACACCGAGTACTCGTCGATCAAGTTCGCGCTCTTCATGCTCGCCGAGTACGTGAACATGGTGACCGTCTCGGCAGTGGCGACCACGCTCTTCCTGGGCGGCTGGCGTGCCCCGTGGCCCATCAGCACCTTCTGGGAGGGCGCCAACCACGGCTGGTGGCCGATGCTCTGGTTCGTGGTGAAGGTGCAGCTGCTGCTGTTCTTCTTCATCTGGCTGCGCGGCACGCTGCCACGCGTGCGCTACGACCAGCTGATGAAGCTCGGCTGGAAGGTCCTCATCCCGGTCTCCGTGGTCTGGCTGATGCTCGTCGCGACCGTGCGGACGCTCAGGAACGAGAACTACGACTTCGCCGACATCGCGTTGTACGTCGGCGGCGGCGTCCTCGCCCTGCTGTTGCTCTCGTTCCTCGCCGACATCTTCCGGGAGAAGCAGGCAGCCGAGGAGGTGCCCGCCGAGACCCCGGCGTTCGACCCGATGGCCGGCGGATTCCCCGTGCCGCCGCTGCCGGGGCAGGAGCTTCCACCGGTGCCACGGCGCAGTCCGCGCCGCGAGCGGGAGTTGATTGTCAGTGGTGGGTCCGATACTGCGAGTGACGGACCAACTGGCGGATCTCGTGACGGAAAGGAGGGGTCCGATGGCTGAGGAGCCGAAGGAGACCGGGCAGACGAAGCCGGGCTTCCAGAACCCCGTTGCCGGCTTCGGCGTGACCTTCAAGGCCATGTTCAAGAAGCGGCTGACCGAGCAGTACCCGGAGCAGCCCAAGACCACCGCCCCGCGGTTCCACGGCCGGCACCAGCTCAACCGCCACCCGGACGGCCTGGAGAAGTGCGTCGGCTGCGAGCTGTGCGCCTGGGCCTGCCCCGCGGACGCCATCTATGTGGAGGGCGCGGACAACACCGACGAGGAGCGCTACTCGCCGGGCGAGCGGTACGGCGTCGTCTACCAGATCAACTACGCCCGCTGCATCCTGTGCGGCCTGTGCATCGAGGCGTGCCCCACGCGCGCGCTGACGATGACGAACGAGTTCGAGCTCGCCGACAGCAGCCGCGCCAACCTGATCTACACCAAGGAGCAGCTGCTCGCCGGGCTCGAAGAGGGCATGGTCGACAGCCCGCACTCGATCTTCCCCGGCACGGACGAGCAGGACTACTACCGGGGACTGGTCACGGAGGCCGCGCCCGGTACGGAGCGCCAGGTCGCCGTCTCCAGGGGCGAGAAGCCCGAGGAAGAGGGGGTGGGCACATGAGCAACCTGGCCGCCTACTCCACCTCCACCGGAGAGGCCTTCCAGTTCTGGGTCCTCGGCACCGTCGCCGTGATCGGCGCGCTGTCCACCGTCTTCATGAAGAAGTCCGTGCACAGTGCGCTCTCCCTCGCCGGGACCATGATCATCCTGGCGGTGTTCTACCTCGCCAACGGCGCGTACTTCCTGGGCATCGTGCAGATCGTCGTCTACACGGGCGCGATCATGATGCTGTTCCTCTTCGTGGTCATGCTCGTCGGTGTCACCGCGGCGGACTCCCTGACGGAGACCATCAAGGGGCAGCGCTGGCTGGCCCTGGTGTGCGGACTCGGCTTCGGCATCCTGCTGTTCGCGGGCATCGGCAACGCGTCCATCACGGAGTTCAACGGCCTGGCCGCGGCGAACGCGGGCGGGAATGTGGAAGGCCTCGCGGCCCTCATCTTCACGAAGTACGTGTTCGCCTTCGAAATCACCGGCGCCCTGCTGATCACGGCTGCCGTCGGTGCCATGGTCCTCACGCACCGCGAGCGCACCGAACGGGCGCTGACCCAGCGCGAGATGTCCGAGAAGCGGGTACGTGAGGGCAAGCACCTGCCGCCGCTGCCGGCGCCCGGTGTCTATGCCCGGCACAACGCGGTGGACATCGCGGGCCTCCTCCCGGACGGCACACCGTCCGAGCTCACGGTCAACAGGACGCTGCGGGACCGCGGCCAGATCCGTGACGTGTCGACCGAGGCACTGAGCGACCTGAAGGCCCTGGAACAGCGCGCCGAAGAACGCCTGGAGCGCACGAAGACAGAGGAGGCGTCGAAGTGAATCCCGTCAACTACCTCTACCTCGCCGCCCTCTTGTTCACGATCGGCGCCACCGGTGTGCTGATCAGACGGAACGCGATCGTGGTGTTCATGTGCATCGAGCTCATGCTCAACGCCTGCAACCTCGCGTTCGTCGCCTTCTCCCGTATGCACGGCAATCTCGACGGCCAGATCATCGCCTTCTTCACGATGGTCGTCGCCGCCGCGGAGGTCGTGGTCGGGCTCGCGATCATCGTGTCGCTGTTCCGTTCCCGCCACTCGGCCTCGGTCGACGACGCCAGCCTGATGAAGCTGTAAGGGGTCGCTGAATCGTGGAGAACCTCATTGCGCTGCTCGTAGCGGCGCCTCTGCTCGGAGCGGCCGTACTTCTGTGCGGCGGGCGGCGGCTGGATGCCGTCGGCCACTGGATCGGTACCGCCCTCGCGGCCTCCTCCTTCGTGATCGGCGCGATCCTCTTCGCCGACATGCTGGGCAAGGACGCCGAGCACCGGGCCATCGGCCAGCACCTGTTCAGCTGGATCCCCGTCGAGGGCTTCCAGGCGGACGTCGCCTTCCAGCTGGACCAGCTGTCGATGACGTTCGTGCTGCTGATCACCGGCGTCGGCTCGCTGATCCACCTGTACTCGATCGGGTACATGGAGCACGACGAGCGGCGCCGCCGCTTCTTCGGCTATCTGAACCTGTTCCTGGCGGCGATGCTGCTGCTCGTCCTCGCCGACAACTACCTGCTGCTGTACGTCGGCTGGGAGGGCGTCGGCCTCGCCTCGTACCTCCTGATCGGCTTCTGGCAGCACAAGCCCAGCGCCGCCACCGCCGCGAAGAAGGCCTTCCTGGTCAACCGCGTCGGCGACATGGGCCTGTCGATCGCCATCATGCTGATGTTCACGACCTTCGGGACCTTCGCCTTCGGACCGCTGCTCGGCACCCATGAGGAGCCGGGACTCGTCGGCGACGCCACCGAGGGCAAGCTCACGGCCGTCGCGCTGATGCTGCTCCTCGCGGCCTGCGGCAAGTCCGCCCAGGTGCCGCTGCAGTCCTGGCTCGGCGACGCGATGGAGGGCCCGACCCCGGTCTCGGCCCTCATCCACGCCGCGACGATGGTGACGGCGGGCGTGTACCTGATCGTTCGCTCCGGCGCGATCTTCAACGCGGCACCGGACGCGCAACTCGTCGTCACCGTGGTCGGAGCCGTCACGCTCCTCTTCGGTGCGATCGTCGGTTGCGCGAAGGACGACATCAAGAAGGCCCTCGCCGGGTCGACGATGTCGCAGATCGGCTACATGGTGCTGGCCGCGGGGCTCGGCCCCATCGGCTACGTCTTCGCGATCATGCACCTGGTGACGCACGGCTTCTTCAAGGCCGGCCTCTTCCTCGGTGCCGGTTCGGTCATGCACGGCATGAACGACGAGGTCGACATGCGGAAGTACGGCGGCCTGCGCAAGTACATGCCGGTCACCTTCGTCACCTTCGGCCTCGGCTACCTGGCCATCATCGGCTTCCCCGGCCTGTCCGGCTTCTTCTCCAAGGACAAGATCATCGAGGCGGCCTTCGCCAAGGGCGGCACCGAGGGCTGGATCCTCGGCGGCGCGGCCCTGCTGGGCGCGGCCATCACGGCGTTCTACATGACGCGCGTGATGCTGATGACGTTCTTCGGCGAGGAGCGCTGGCGCAACGCGCCGACCGCGTCCCCGGCCGAGCCGAGCGTGGAGCCCGCGGCCGAGCACCGCGGCGAGCACTCCGAGCCGCACCCGCACGAGTCGCCCAAGTCGATGACGATCCCGATGATCGTGCTCGCCTTCGGGTCGGTCTTCGCGGGCGGCTTCTTCAGCATCGGCGACCGGTTCCTGCACTGGCTGGAGCCGATCACCGGGCACGACCACGGCGACGCACCGATCAGCGCCACGACGGTCACCCTGGCCACCATGGTGGTGCTCGTCATCGGCGTCGCGATCGCGTACGCCCAGTACGGGCGCCGTCCCGTCCCGGCCGTCGCCCCGCGCGGTTCGCTGCTCACCCGGGCGGCCCGGCGCGACCTGCTCCAGGACGACTTCAACCACGTCGTGCTGGTGCGCGGCGGGGAGCACCTCACCCGCTCCCTGGTGTACGTCGACCACACCCTGGTCGACGGCGTCGTCAACGGCACGGCGGCCTCGATGGGCGGCCTCTCCGGCCGTCTCCGCAAGCTGCAGAACGGGTACGCGCGGTCGTACGCGGTCTCGATGTTCGGCGGTGCGGCGATTCTCATCGCCGCGACCCTGCTGATGAGGGCGGTCTGATACCGATGTCGTTTCCTCTGCTGACAGCGACGGCGGCGCTCCCGGCCCTCGGGGCGATCGCCACGGCCGCCGTGCCGGCCGCGCGACGAGTCGCCGCCAAGTGGCTGGCGCTGCTCGTCTCGCTGGCCACGCTGGTGCTGGCGATCGTGGTCCTGGTCCGTTTCGATCCCGACGGCGGTCGTTACCAGCTCACCGAATCCCACGCCTGGATCGCGGACTTCGGGGTGCGGTATGAACTGGGCGTGGACGGCATCGGCGTGGCGCTCGTCGCGCTGACCGCGCTGCTGATCCCGTTCATCATCCTGGCGGGCTGGCACGACGCCGACCCGCACGAGACGGGCAACACACGCTGGCGGCCGACGCAGGGCTTCTTCGCCCTGATCCTGGCCGTCGAGGCGATGGTGATCATCTCTTTCGAGGCCACCGACGTCTTCCTCTTCTACATCTTCTTCGAAGCCATGCTCATCCCGATGTACTTCCTCATCGGCGGCTTCGGGGACAGGGCCCACGAACACGGCGACGAGGTCGCGGCCACGCAACGGTCGTACGCCGCCGTGAAGTTCCTCCTCTACAACCTGGTCGGCGGCCTGATCATGCTGGCCGCCGTAATCGGCCTCTATGTGGTGGCCGGAAACTTCTCGCTCCAGGAGATCGCCGAGGCCCGGGCCAACGGCTCGTTCGAAATGGCGACCAACACGGAGCGCTGGCTCTTCCTGGGCTTCTTCTTCGCGTTCGCGGTGAAGGCGCCGCTGTGGCCGCTGCACACCTGGCTGCCCAACGCCATGGGGGAGGCCACGGCCCCGGTCGCGGTACTCATCACGGCGGTGGTCGACAAGGTCGGCACCTTCGCGATGCTCCGCTACTGCCTCCAGCTCTTCCCTGAGGCCTCGAAGTGGGCGACGCCCGTCATCCTCGTACTGGCGCTCATCAGCATCATCTACGGGGCGCTGCTCGCGGTCGGCCAGCGGGACATCAAGCGGCTGGTGGCGTACGCGTCGATCTCGCACTTCGGGTTCATCATCCTGGGCATCTTCGCGATGACCAGCCAGGGCCAGTCGGGCGCGACGCTCTACATGGTCAACCACGGGATCTCGACCGCCGCCCTGATGCTGGTGGCGGGCTTCCTGATCTCGCGGCGCGGTTCGCGTCTGATCGCCGACTACGGAGGGGTGCAGAAAGTCGCCCCGGTGCTCGCGGGCACCTTCCTGATCGGCGGCCTGGCGACTCTCTCGCTCCCCGGGCTCGCGCCCTTCGTGAGTGAATTCCTGGTCCTGGTCGGCGTGTTCGCGCGCTATCCGGCCGTCGGCATCATCGCCACCTTCGGCATCGTCCTCGCCGCGCTGTACACACTCGTCCTCTACCAGCGGACGATGACCGGCCCGGTGAAGCCACAGGTGGCGGCGTTGCCCGACCTCAGGGTGCGTGAACTTCTGGTCGTCACCCCGTTGATCGCTCTGCTGATCTTCCTGGGCGTCTACCCGAGGCCGCTCACCGACATCGTCAACCCGGCGGTCAAGCAGACCATGTCAGACGTCCATAAAACGGACCCCCAGCCCGAGGTGGAGGCGGCCAAGTGAGCGCAACAGCCGTCCACAGCCTGTGGACAACCGCAGCCGATCCGATCTCGAAGATCGACGCGCCGAAGATCGAATACGCGCAATTGTCGCCCACCTTGATCGTCATCGGGGCGGCGATCGTCGGAGTGTTGATCGAGGCGTTCGTCCCGCGCAAGTCCCGTTACTACGTCCAGGTGTTCGTGTCCGCCGTCGCACTCGCCGCCGCGTTCGCCGCGGTCGTGGCGCTCGCGGCGGGCGGATACGGCACCACGAAGGCGCACATCGCGGCCATGGGTGCGATCGCCGTCGACGGGCCCGCACTGTTCCTTCAGGGCGTGATCCTCCTCGCCGGACTGCTCGGCGTGTTCACCTTCGCCGAGCGGCGGCTCGATCCGGAAGCGCACGGCAACCGGGTCGACTCGTTCGCTGCGCAGGCCGCGTCCGTACCAGGCAGCGACAGCGAAAAGGCCGCCGTGAAGGCCGGGTTCACCACCACCGAGGTGTTCCCGCTCCTGCTCTTCGCGGTCGGCGGCATGCTGATCTTCCCGGCGGCCAACGACCTGCTGACACTGTTCGTCGCGCTGGAAGTCTTTTCGCTCCCGCTGTACCTCCTGTGCGCCGTGGCCCGCCGCAAGCGGCTCCTGTCACAGGAAGCGGCGGTCAAGTACTTCCTGCTCGGCGCCTTCGCCTCCGCGTTCACCCTCTTCGGCATCGCCCTGCTGTACGGCTACGCGGGCTCGGTGTCGTACGCCACCATCTCGCAGGTCGTCGACGGCACCATCCAGAACGTCGACCCGGCGCTCGCCGACACCATGGGCAACGACGCGCTGCTGCTCATCGGTGTCGCGATGGTCGTCATGGGCCTGCTCTTCAAGGTCGGCGCGGTGCCGTTCCACATGTGGACCCCGGACGTCTACCAGGGCGCGCCGACACCGGTCACCGGCTTCATGGCGGCCGCCACGAAGGTGGCAGCCTTCGGGGCACTGCTGCGCCTGCTGTACGTCGTCCTGCCCGGCCTGCGCTGGGACTGGCGGCCGGTCATGATGGCCGTCGCGATCGTCACCATGCTGGGCGGGGCGATCGTCGCGATCACGCAGACCGACATCAAGCGGCTGCTGGCCTACTCGTCCATCGCGCACGCCGGCTTCATCCTCGCGGGTGTCATCGCGACCTCGCCCGACGGTGTCTCGTCGGTGCTCTTCTATCTCGGCGCGTACTCGTTCGTCACGATCGGCGCCTTCGCGGTCGTGACGCTCGTACGCGATGCCGGTGGCGAGGCGACACACCTGTCCAAGTGGGCGGGGCTCGGGCGCAGGTCTCCGCTGGTGGCGGCCGTGTTCGCGGTCTTCCTACTGGCCTTCGCGGGCATCCCGCTGACCTCCGGCTTCGCCGGGAAGTTCGCCGTCTTCAAGGCGGCGGCGGAGGGCGGCGCGGGCGCGCTGGTCGTGGTCGGTGTGATCTCGTCGGCGATCGCGGCGTTCTTCTACATCCGCGTGATCGTGCTCATGTTCTTCAGCGAGCCGCGGCCGGACGGCCCGACGGTCGCCGTGCCGTCGCCGCTGACCATGACAGCGATCGGGGTGGGCGTGGCGGTCACGCTGGTGCTGGGTGTGGCGCCGCAGTACTTCCTGGACCTGGCGGGTCAGGCCGGGGTGTTCGTGCGCTGATCCGGGCCCGCCCGGCCCGGGTACGGATCGGGGCCCGCTCCCTTCGGGGAGCGGGCCCCGATCCGTTTTCCGGGGGTGTCTCACTTCAGGACTTCAGGGGCACTTCACCGTCGGGTTCCACGGCTCGAACAGGCCGGTGGGGTTGGGCTTGTAGATCCAGGCGTGGAGTGTGTAGAAGCCCGGGACCACGGTGTTGTCCAGGTCTTTCCCGAACAGCGTCGGCGCCTCGGTCTGGCCGGTGTCCTTGACGACCCACTCCACCGCGACCAGCTTGCGCTTCCCGTATGCCCCGGTCTCGTACCGGAGGGCCGCGGGCGTGGCCGGGTCGAGCGCCGGGGTCTTCGTCGGCGGCGTGGGCCGGGGCGGCGGCCAGGGACAGGGCGCTGGCCAGAGCGAGGGCGCAGGCGGCCTTGAGGGGGGCAGGTGGGGGAGGCTCCTTGGGGAGAGGGTGATGAGGGGGATGGGGCGATGAGAGGGGTGGGGAGGGTGGCGGTGGGAGTGAGGACGCCCTTGGGCGGAGCGGGCCTCGCATCAGAAAAATGTCCCGGCTTGTCCCGTGGCCGCCATCCGGCGAACCCATGGGCTGACGGAGGGCGGGGCGGTATGAGGGGCAGCCTGTGGATAACTCCGAGGCTGTCGGTGCGGAGGCCTAAGGTGGCTGTCGTGGGCGAAGTAGGACGGACGGGGGACGGGCGATGGGTGGGACGGGTGTGATGACCGAAGCGGGTGCGACGGAGACGCTGGGTGAGAGCGAGGCGCTGGCCACGCTCCACCGGGTCTTCGGGTACGACGCCTTCCGCGGCGAGCAGGAAGCGATCATCGAGCATGTGGTGACGGGCGGTGACTCCGTTGTCCTGATGCCGACCGGCGGCGGCAAGTCGCTCTGCTACCAGATCCCAGCCCTGGTCAGACCAGGTACGGGAGTCGTGGTCTCCCCGCTCATCGCGCTGATGCAGGACCAGGTGGACGCGCTGCGGGCGCTGGGCGTGCGGGCCGGCTTCATGAACTCGACGCAGGACTTCGACGAGCGGCGGACGGTCGAGGCGGAGTTCCTCGCGGGGGAGCTCGACCTGATCTACCTGGCCCCGGAGCGGCTGCGTCTGGACACGACGCTGCATCTGCTGTCACGCGGGAAGATCTCGGTGTTCGCGATCGACGAGGCGCACTGTGTGGCCTCGTGGGGGCACGACTTCCGCCCCGACTACCTGGCGCTCTCCGTGCTGGGCGAGCGCTGGCCGGACGTGCCGCGGATCGCGCTGACCGCCACGGCCACGCGCGCCACGCACAAGGAGATCACCCAGCGCCTGGGCATGCCGGATGCCCGGCACTTCGAGGCGAGCTTCGACCGCCCCAACATCCAGTACCGGATAGTGCCGAAGGCCGACCCCAGGAAGCAGCTGCTGTCCTTCCTGCGGGAGGAGCACGCCGACGACGCGGGCATCGTCTACTGCCTCTCGCGCAAGTCGGTGGACACGACAGCCGAGTTCCTCTCCCGCAACGGCATCGAGGCCGTGCCGTACCACGCGGGCCTGGACGCGGGCACCCGCGCGCGCCACCAGTCGAGGTTCCTGCGCGAAGAGGGCCTCGTCGTGGTCGCCACCATTGCCTTCGGCATGGGCATCGACAAGCCGGACGTACGGTTCGTCGCCCACCTCGACCTGCCGAAGTCGGTCGAGGGCTACTACCAGGAGACGGGCCGCGCGGGGCGCGACGGACTGCCGTCCACGGCCTGGATGGCGTACGGGCTTCAGGACGTGGTCCAGCAGCGCAAAATGATCCAGGGCTCGGAGGGCGACGAGGCGTTCCGTCGCCGGGCGACCGCCCACCTGGAATCGATGCTGGCTCTGTGCGAGACGGCCGAGTGCCGGCGCTCACAGCTCCTGGCCTACTTCGGCCAGGACCCGCACACCCCCGCGTGCGGCAACTGCGACACGTGCCTGATGCCGCCCGAGACCTGGGACGGCACGGTCGCCGCGCAGAAGCTGCTGTCCACGGTGGTGCGGTTGCAGCGCGAGCGTGGGCAGAAGTTCGGTGCGGTCCAGATCGTCGACATCCTGCTCGGGCGCCGGACCGCCAAGGTGATCCAGTTCGACCACGACCAGCTGTCCGTGTTCGGCATCGGCGAGGATCTCTCCGAGAACGAATGGCGGGGCGTCGTACGGCAGTTGCTGGCGCAGGGGCTGCTTGCCGTCGAGGGCGAGTACGGGACGCTGGTGCTGACCGAGGCGAGTGGGACGGTGTTGCGGCGCGAGCGGGAGGTGCCGTTGCGGAAGGAGCCGCCGAAGCCGGTGGGTGCTCGTTCGTCCTCCTCTCGCGGCGAGAAGAAGGCCAAGGCCGTCGTGGCCGAGCTGGCACCGGAGCTGGTCCCCGCCTTCGAGGCGCTGCGGGCCTGGCGCGCCGAGCAGGCTCGGGAGCAGGGCGTTCCGGCGTACGTCATCTTCCATGACGCGACGCTGCGGGAGATCGTCACGGTGTGGCCCAAGTCGGTGGCGGAGTTGGGCACGATCAGTGGCGTGGGTGAGAAGAAGCTGGTGACGTGGGGGGAGGGGGTGTTGGGGGTGCTTGGGGCACTTGAGGACGTTTCCGGTGCTTCCGGTGCCTCCGGTGCCTCCGGTGCCTCCGGGGGCAGGGGAGCTGCGGCTCCGGCGGTTGGTGAGGCTCCGGATCCGGACTGGCCGGAGATGGGGGAGGAGTCGGAGCCGGAGCCGGAGGACTGGGGGTAGCTCTCCGGGGTGAGGTCTGGCACCGGGCGGGGTGCTGGTCTCGGCGGGTGCGGTGGGGCGGCGGTCGTGGGTGGGTCGGGGCCGTGCCGGTACGTCCCGCTCGTCGCCGCCGGATCAGACGTTGGTCAGGAGGCGTGGCGTCCGGTGACGCGAACGTACGCGACGAGCATTGGGACGTACCGGCACGGCCCCTTCCGTGGTTTGGCGACTGCGGCTCCGACTGCGGCTCGGGCTCCGGATCTGGCTCTGGCCGCGACTGCGGGTGCGACTGCGGCTCTGGCTGCGGCTCCGGTTGTGGCTTCGGCTCTGGCTGCGGGTGCGGGTGGGTGAGGCTGTTGGTCTCTGCCGGGGCGGGGGAAGACGCTCAGGAGGTCGGTTTGATGCGTCCCGTTACCTCTCCCAGGCCCACGCGTGTTCCGCCGGGCCCCGGGGCCCACGCTGTCAGCGTTACCTCGTCGCCGTCCTCCAGGAAGGTGCGCTTGCCGGTGGGGAGGTCGAGGGTGTCTCGGCCGTTCCAGGTGAGTTCCAGGAGGGAGCCGCGTTCGGAGTCGGAGGGGCCGCTCACCGTTCCGGAGCCGTAGAGGTCGCCTGTGCGGAGGGAGGCGCCGTTGATCGTCATGTGGGCCAGTTGTTGGGCGGCCGTCCAGTACATGGTGGAGAAGGGGGGCTCGGAGACGACGTGGCCGTTGATGGCGACGGAGATGTGGAGGTCGTAGCCGCCGGGTTCGTCGTCGGAGTCGTCCAGGTAGGGGAGGACGGGGTGTGTGCGTGAGGGGGGTGCGACCCGGGCGTCGGTCAGGGCGTCGAGCGGGGTGATCCACGCGGACACCGAGGTGGCGAATGACTTGCCCAGGAAGGGGCCGAGGGGGACGTACTCCCAGGCCTGGATGTCGCGCGCCGACCAGTCGTTGAGGAGGCAGAGGCCGAAGACGTGGTCGCGGAAGGCGGAGAGGGGGACGGGGGTGCCCATGGCCGAGGGAGCGCCGACCACGAAGCCGACCTCCGCCTCGATGTCCAGACGGGTGGAGGGGCCGAAGACGGGGGCCGCGTCCGTGGGTGCCTTGCGCTGGCCCGACGGGCGTACCACGTCCGTTCCTGACACCACGACCGTGCCGGACCTGCCGTGATAGCCGATGGGCAGGTGCTTCCAGTTGGGGGTGAGGGAGTCGGCCGCGTCGGGGCGGAAGATCTGGCCCACGTTCCGGGCGTGGTTCTCGGAGGCGTAGAAGTCGACGTAGTCCGCGACCTCGAAGGGGAGGTGCAGGGTCACCTCGGAGAGGGGGTGGAGGTGGGGTTCGAGCGTCTCGCGGTGAGCCGGGACCGTCACCCACGCGGTCAGGGCGCGGCGGACGTCGGACCAGGCGGTGCGGCCCGCTGAGAGGAGGGGGTTCAGGGTCGGTCGGGCGAGCAGTTCCGCGTACGGGGAGCCGAGTGCCCGGGCTGCCGCGCCCGCGTCGAGTACGTGGTCGCCGAGGCGGACGCCGACGGTTCGACCGGTGGGGGCGGCCGGGTCGTTCGCGGTGCGGGCGTTCAAGGAGAACACCCCGTACGGCAGGTTGTGGGGGCCGAAGGGATCGCCTTCGGGGACGTCGAAGGGGGGCATCGGGTGCTGCCTCGCTCTCGTGGCTTGCGGGGGCCTACTCGCCATGCGGGACGTGCGTTCTGCTTGGTCGCGGAACACGTTACGGGGGGTGAACTTGGTGGGGCCGCGACTGGAGGGTTCGTAAAGCCCTATAAGTCTCGTTCGGCTGTGTCGAGTTGCGCTGCCCACTGCGATCCGGAGGGCGGCCGTCTGGACTTCGTGCCGCTCGTGGCGCTTGTCATCCCCGTGCGGTGAACGGCGTTGCTGACGGGATACCGGACGTCGTCCGGTTCACGCCGGGCCGATGTGTCGTTCGATCCGTATTCTTCGGATCATGGCCGCTCCGACTGCATATTCACTTATCGCCACCGACCTGGACGGAACGCTGCTGCGCGGCGACGACACGCTCTCCGAACGGTCGCGGGCCGCGTTGGCGAAGGCCACGTCCGAGGGTGCCCGGCATCTCGTGGTGACGGGTCGGCCCGCGCCGAGAGTGCGGCCGCTGCTCGACGAACTCGGCAGCCAGGGGCTGGCGGTGTGCGGGCAGGGGGCACAGTTGTACGACGCGGGGGCGGACCGTCTGCTGTGGTCGGTGGCCCTGGACAGGGAGCTGGCCGAGACGGCGCTCGGCAAGATCGAGGCGGAGGTCGGGCAGGTCTACGCGGCCGTGGACCAGGACGGGGTGGACGGGCTCACGCTCATCGAGCCGGGGTATGTGATGCCGCATCCGACGCTCCCGGCGGTGCGGGTGCAGCGGCGAGACGACCTGTGGGCGGAACCGATCAGCAAGGTGTTGCTCCGTCACCCCTCCTTGTCCGACGACGAGTTGGCGATGACGGCGCGTGCGGTGGCCGGTTCGCTGGCGACCGTCACCATGTCGGGGCCGGGGACGGTCGAACTCCAGCCATGCGGCGTGACCAAGGCGACGGGCCTGGCCCTCGCCGCCCGTCACCTCGGCCTCACCTCCTCCGCCACCATCGCTTTCGGCGACATGCCCAACGACATCCCGATGTTCGACTGGGCCGCGCGGGGCGTGGCCATGGCCAATGCCCACCCGGAACTGAAGGCGATGGCGGACGAGGTGACGCTGTCGAACGAGGAGGACGGGATCGCGGTGGTGTTGGAGCGGCTCTTCGGGTAGCGGCCCTGGGTGTCCGGCTCGGATGTCCGGCCCGGTTGTCGGTGCGTCTGCTCTTGGCGGGTGCCTGTGCCCGGTTGTCGATGCGCCTGCCCGGTTGGCGGGCGGCTGTCGGTACGGCTGCCCGGTCGGCGGTGTGTCTGCCCTGGGTGCCCGCTTGCCCGGGGCAGACCCCACCCACAGTCATAGGTCCGAACTGCCCCGTCAGTAGGCCCCGTTGACGTTGTCGATCGAGCCGTACTTCGCCGCGGCGTAGTTGCAGGCCGCCGTGATGTTCGCGACCGGGTCGTAGGGGTCCATCGACGTGCCGGCCACGTGGTAGGCGGCGAAGGTCGGGTCGATGACCTGGAGAAGGCCCTTGGAGGGGGTGCCTGCGGCGGCGTTGGAGTCCCAGTTGTTGATGGCGGCGGGGTTGCCCGCGGACTCGCGGATGATGTTGCGGTAGATGCCGTCGTAGGTGCCCGGAATCCCGGACTGGGCCATGACGGCCAGGGATTCCTTGATCCAGCCGTCGAGATCGTTGCTGTAGGTCGCGGGAGCCGCCGCGGACTTGGTGGTCGAAGCGGTCGACTGCGCGGACTTCGTGGACGTCTGGGTGGTTTTCGTCGTGCCCACGGTCAGAGTGGTGCCCGGGCGAAGCAGCGCCGGGTCGGAGCCGATGACCGCGGCGTTGGCCTTGTAGAGCGCCTGCCAGCCGGCGTCCTTGGTGTGCTCCCGCGCGATCTTGGACAGGGTGTCGCCCGAGACGACCTTGTACGTGACGAGCTTGACGTCGGGGACGGCGGCCGGAGCGGCCTTCGTCGCGGCGGTTGCCTGAGCCGGGACGCTGGTCGCGGTGGCGGCGTGCGCGCCGGTCGCGCTCACCAGGGGGAGTGCGAGGGCGGCTCCGCCCGTTCCGGCGGCGACCATGCCGCGGGTGAGGTGGCTGGTCCTGGGGCGGCGGTGCTTGCCTCGTGCGGGCATGACGAAATTCCTCTCCGGCGCCTGCGAGGTGAGCTGTCGGGTTCGGGCGGGAGCTGCCCGGCCGCATGGGTGGGTGCGGCTTCACCCCTAGCCGTTCCGGTGTCCGGAACGGCGGCTTACCTGGGTCCCCCGCTCCTGCCGTGAGCGTGTGGATGGGTGGGGTTCCGGGCGGCGGCAGGATTCGGCGTTCCGCCTGGATCGACGTGAACGTATGCGAGAGCACATGTCTGGAACAAGGCCCGATTTGACGTCGTAGATCGCTTTCGCCTGCACATAGAACAGGGTGAATCGCCCGATTGTGTCCGGAATATGAAACTCAACTTACCTTTCGCGAATGGGCAATTGCGAGGCATTCCGAGGCGGGCCGAGACGTCGATCTTGTCCGGACGTGACCCATTTCACGCGACCAAGCATGAACAAAGCGGCACCGCAGGCAATCAAGGTGCAATACGGGCAACCTGTGAGGGCTGCCGACCACCGCCCTACCCCGCCGTCCGCGGGATCCTCTTCTCCCACGTCCGGTGGAAAACCACCTCGTCCCCGTCCCGGCAGATCACCTCGTTCGAGGTGATGAAGTCATCGCCGTCGCAGGTGATTTCGGAGCGGGTCTCGACCCTCGCGTCCCAGGCCAACTCCGGGCGGTGCAGACGGATCGACCACGTCGAGCGCGTGCGGGCCGACAGCGGATCCGACTCGTTGATCGTGTACGTCTCCAGCGCGTCCTCCGTGAATTCGAGGCCGTCGGGATAGACGCGGGTGCCGCCGTAACGGGGGTCGACTTCGAGGCGCCACTCGCCCTTGGCCACATCGCGCACGACGAGGCGTTCGGGGCGGGGTTCGTCCAGGGTCGCCGGTACGACCACTCCCAGGGGTTCGGACTCCTCCGGCTCCTCGAAGGCGATCGGGAACGCCGACTGCCTTGCCCGTACGGGGAGTTCGAGCGCGCTGCCCGCAGGGTCCAGGGTGAAGCCCGCCTCCGAGCCCGGCTGGGGCCAGATCCAGGGCCAGTACGCGGAGGAGACCGCGAGGCGGATCCGGTGACCGGGCGGGAACGAGTAACCGATGCCGTTCAGCTCGAAGACCACGTCCTCCGTGGAGCCCGGATTCCAGGGAACCGCCCGGTCACGGCCATGGCGCGCCGACAGGTTCAGTACGCCTCGGGTGACGAGGGTGGAGGAGCCGTCGGGGGCCATGTCGCAGAGCCGGGCGATCACTTGGCCGCGCTCAGCCTCCGACGTCAGCCGCAACCGCACCTTCGGACGGCCCAACACCCATGTCTCCTCCGGGACTTCGAACTCGAAGCACGCCGACCGACCGTCCTCCTCCCGCTGGTCCGGCGGCAGATCCGCGTCGTTCCCGAAGGGGAAGAAGCGGCCCGCGTCGACCCCCGTGTGCTGCGGGGAGCGGACCAGCACCGGTGCGCCCCGGAGGCCGTACGAGATGGGTGTCACGGAGGGGGACGGCCAGGCCCCGTCGCCCACCCAGCGGCCCGGCAAGGTGTCGTACACCGTTGCCGGACGGTGCGAGTCCATGACGTAGGAGCGCAGGAGCGGTTCCGACATGATGCCGGTGTCCCCGTCGCGCAGCCAGTGGTCCCACCAGCGCAGGGTCTCCTGGAGGAAGCCGATCGCGGGGCCCGGCGGCAGGCCTCTGTCGGGGTACTGGTGCGACCAGGGGCCGATGAGACCTCGTACGCGATCCGGTGGCAGGTTCTCGACCAGCCGCAACACCGTGTCGCGGTACGGGTCGTGCCAGCCGCCCACCGCGAGGACGGCGGCTTGGATGGCGCCGTAGTCCTCGCAGACGCTGGCGTGCTTCCAGTACGCGTTCCGGGTCTGGTGGGACAGCCAGGTGTGGAGGTACGGCTCCACCGCCGCCAGGCGTTTCACCCACAGGTCGTGCCACATCACCTCGCCGACGTGCACCGGGTCCGGCGGGCGGGCGACGAAGGCGAGCATGGTGGCCGCCCAGGCGTGCATGTCGACGGCAAGGACGGAACCGCCCATGTAGTGCACGTCGTTGTCGTAGCGGTCGTCCGTCGAGCAGACCGTGACGACCGCCTTGAGCGGCTCGGGTGCGAGGGCCGCGATCTGGAGGGAGTTGAAGCCTCCCCAGGAGATCCCGAACATGCCGACCTTGCCCGAGCACCAGGGCTGGGACGCAAGCCAGTTGACCACCTCCACGCCGTCGGCCAGCTCCACCTCCGAGTACTCGTCCGTCGGCATGCCCTCCGAGTTGCCGTGGCCGCGGACGTCCACGCGGACGGAGGCGTAGCCGTGACCGGCGTACCAGGGATGGCGCTGCCAGTCGCGCGGCGCGGTCCAGTCGGTGAGGCGGTACGGGAGGTATTCGAGGAGCGCCGGTACGGGCTCGTCGGTCAGGGGGCGCCAGATGCGGGCGTACAGCCGCGTGCCGTCCGGGAGGGGGATGAGGACGTCCTCGTGAGCGGTCTCGTAGGGGAAGGACGTACGGATGTGCATGCGTGATCCCGGTGGTTTCAGTGGACGGGGTACATCGTGCGGCGCAGCCAGGGTGCGAGTGCCATCACGGCGAGGCCCGCGGCCACCGCGATCGCGCCGTTGACGCCGAAGTAGGCCGGCTTGGAGACGTCGTCGTAGAGCTTCACGGTCTGGGCCTGGATGCCGTTGGCGAGCGCGAGGGACAGGAACCAGAGGGACATCGTCTGGCTGGAGAAGGCGACGGGGGCGAGCTTGGTGGTGGCGGACATGCCGGACGTTTCGAGGAGGATGTCGCCGAGGCCGAGCAGCAGGTACGAGCCGACGATCCACCAGGCCGACATCAGGTAGTCGTCGCTGCTGTGGCCGCTGGTCGGCAGCACGATCAGCAGGAAGGACAGGCCGCCGAGCACGACCCCGATCGCGATCTTGTTGGAGGCGTGCGGCTGCTTGCGGCCCATCCGGACCCACAGCGCGGCGACCACGGGCGCGAGGGCGACCTCGAAGGCGCCGAGCGCGGAGGCGTACCAGCCGGCCGGGAAGTCGTAGCCGAGGATCCTGCTCTCGGCGTTCGACGCGGCGAGCAGCATCATCGTCGAGTACGCCTGGAAGAGGATGAAGTTGAAGACGGTCGAGGCGAGGAAGAGGACGACGTACGGGCGCAGGTGGCCGCGTTCGGCGTCCGTCACGCGGGGGCTCCTGAACATCACCGCGAAGTAGACGACCGGCGCGATCACCGAGATGAGGGTGAGCAGGTCGACGAAGCGGCCCATCGTCAGATAGCCGGCCAGGGCGAGGAGGGTCGCGAGTACGGCCGCCGCGAGGAGGCCGAGGACGATCAGCAGGACCGTGCGGCGCATCGCGTCGGGGGCGAGGGCGAATTCCGCCGCGTGCTTGCGTCCGGCCAGGTGACGGCGGCCGGCGACGTACTGGATCAGGCCGAACGTCATGCCGACCGCCGCCGCCGAGAAACCCCAGTGCCAGCCCCGGTGGTCGCCGAGCCAGGCGGTGACGAGCGGGCCCGCGAAGGCGCCGATGTTGATCGACATGTAGTAGAGGGCGAACCCGGCGTCACGGCGCTCGTCCTCGGTGCGGTAGAGCTTGCCGACCATGGTGGCGACGTTGGGCTTGAGCAGGCCGGTGCCGGCGCTGATCAGGCCGAGGCCGACCCAGGTCATGGTGCCCGTCGGGACCGCCATGGAGTAGTGGCCGCAGGCGATCAGGATGCCGCCCCACAGGACCGCGCGGTACGAGCCGAGCATCCGGTCGGCGAGCCAGCCACCGGCGACCGAGACCAGATAGACGAGCGTTCCGTACGCGGCCGACACCGAGGCGGCGGTGCCCGACGACATGCCCAGGCCGCCGTGGGCGACGGTGTCGGCGAAGTAGAGGACGAGGATCGCCTGCATGCCCAGGAACGAGAAGCGCTCCCAGACCTCCAGGCCGGAGAGGGTGAGCAGGCCCCTGGGCTGGCCGAAGAAGGCGTGGTCGTCACCGGGAGGCGGCGGCTCACTGCCTGGCTCGGATTCGACGGTGCTGCGGGACACGGCGGCCGGTCTCCTCACGGGTCGCAGACGAGGCAGAGGGGAGTGTGGCAAGTCGTCGGATATCGGGTCGTATTAATTGATCAAGAACATACCGCTCGTGATGTCCCACCGCCGGACGTGGAGACGTCCCACCGCCGGACGTGGAACCGCCTCCCGTTCGGGTGGAGGTTCCGCTTCTTTGGTGTCGTGGACTGTCCGTCCCGCCCGGGGGAACTCGTGAGGGAAGTCGACGATGGGGACGGTGGGCGCTCGTGGTGATCGAAACGTGACCGGATACGCTGACTTGAGTGATGGCAGCGACACATCGACAAACCGCGTCACCGACCGAATGATCGACCGAGTTCGCCATGTGATCGTCAGCAGACAGGAGAACCTCTCGTGACCGTCGTCGGGCCGTTCGGGCTGAGCGTGCGGGACCAGGCTCTCGAAGCCGATGTCCAGGCCGGATTGGCGGCTGTCGAGGAGGGTTTGCTCGAAGCCACCAAGAGCGAGGTTCCGTTCATCACGGAGGCCGCCCAGCACCTGGTGCGGGCCGGCGGCAAACGTTTCCGGCCACTGCTCGTGACGCTCGCCGCTCAGTTCGGAGATCCCTACGCGCCGGGTGTCGTGCCCTCGGCCGTGGTCGTCGAGCTGACGCATCTCGCCACGCTGTACCACGACGACGTGATGGACGAGGCGGACGTACGGCGCGGAGTGCCCAGCGCGAACACCCGCTGGGGCAACTCGGTGGCCGTCCTCACCGGCGACTTCCTCTTCGCGCGCGCCTCGTACATCCTGGCGGACCTCGGTCCCGACGCCGTCCGGATCCAGGCCGAGGCGTTCGAACGGCTGGTCACCGGGCAGATCCTGGAGACCGCGGGTCCGCGCGACGGCCGTGACCCGGTCGACCACTATCTCGATGTGCTCAGCGGCAAGACCGGTTCCCTGGTCGCCGTCGCCTGCCGGTTCGGCGCGATGATGTCGGGGGCCGACGAGGCCGTCGTGGATGTGCTGACGCAGTACGGGGAGCGGCTGGGCGTCGCCTTCCAGCTCGCGGACGACGTCCTGGACATCGCGTCCGACTCGCGCGAGTCGGGTAAGACGCCGGGGACGGATCTCCGTGAGGGGATTCCCACGATGCCGGTGCTGCGCCTGCGGGAGCGGGTGGCCCGGCTCGGTCTCGCCGAGGACATCGCGCTGTGCGAGCTGCTGGACTCCGACATGACGGATGACGCCCGGCACGCCGAGGCGCTGGCCCGACTGCGGGCCCACCCGGCTCTTGAGCAGGCCCGGCGGGACACCGTGCAGTACGCGGAGGATGCGCGGGCCGCGCTGGCTCCGCTGCCGGAGTGCGACGCGAAGGCGGCGCTGGTGGAGCTGTGCGACGCGGTGGTGCACCGGGCGGGGTGACTCGAACCCCGGTTGACTTCAAGGTCAGGTGGTGGGGGGGGCGCCCCACCCCCACCGGGGGGGGGGGGGCCCCCCCCCGACCGGAAAAACGCCGGAGAACCCGGGTGTGGGGCCGGGGGGGGCGCGAAAACACCCGCACCATGGTTGTTATGGTGAAAAACCAACA
>NZ_JBHXMF010000002.1:0-13842 GCF_042721055.1 Streptomyces sp. NPDC058470 | reverse complement strand
CGGGGTGGGCCCCGGGGGGGGGTCACACTAACCCTGGTGGACAACTCCTTGTGGTGTGGGTGCCTCCACCACCCCCTTGGGGTTGGGGTGGGCACCACCGCGTTACGTCATACCGCAGGAGTACGCGGAGTTGCGTCCGGGGTCTGACGCATCTCTCCCGTCGATTTGGTCAGATGGTGAACACCACTCCTCACCGGTTCGGGTGAGAATGGCGGCTAAGAGTGGACCAGTGCAGTAGGACGAGCCGCCGCCGACGACGGAGGTAAGGCACACATGGCACCGTACGAATCCGACCACAGCACGAACGCCGACGAGGCCGAGGCCGATGACGTGCGCACCGGCCGGCGGAAGGCGGCGCGCTACGTCGTCCCGGTCGCGGTGATGGGGATGGCGGCGGCGACCATCGGGCTCGTCCCGGCGCTCGCCGACTCCGGTGACCCCGATCTGCCCAAGATCAGCGCCCAGCAGCTCATCGAGAAGATCGCCAAGTCGGACGTCGAGCAGCTGTCCGGCACCGTCAAGATCAGCACCGATCTGGGGCTGCCCGACCTCGGTGGCCTGGAGAGCAGCTTCGCTTCCGGGGCCGTACAGGGCGGTAACAGCGGCGGTTCGTCCGCCGACCCGTCCTCCAAGCTCCTGGAGCTGGCCACCGGCACGCACACGCTGCGTGTCGCGGCCGACGGCCCGGACAAGTCCAAGGTCTCCCTACTGGACAGCGCCGCCGAGTACAGCCTCATCCACAACGGCACGGACGTGTGGGGGTACGACAGCAAGTCGAACGAGGTCTACCACTCGACCGCGCCCAAGTCCGGGACGGAAAAGGGTCAGAAAGACGTCCCGGCCACTCCCCAGGAGCTCGCCGACGAGGCCCTCAAGGCCGTCGACGACACCACCTCCGTGACCGTCGACGGCACCGCGCAGGTCGCGGGCCGTGACGCGTACAAGCTGCTCATCAAGCCGAAGCAGTCCGGCTCCACGGTCGGCGCGATCACCATCGCGGTGGACTCGAAGACGGGGCTGCCGCTGAAGTTCACGCTGACCCCGGCGAGCGGCGGCGCGGCCGTCGTGGACGCCGGCTTCACCAAGGTCGACTTCTCCAAGCCGGCCGCGTCGACCTTCGACTTCACCCCGCCCAAGGGTGCGAAGGTCACCGAGGGCGACGACGGGAAGGCGCCGGAGTCCTCGCAGAAGTCCGGCGAGGACCTGGGCGCGGGACTCGGCGGACTCGACGGTCTCAAGACGATCGGCGAGGGCTGGAACTCCATCGCCGAGTTCGACACCGGTGGCGAGGGCGTACCGTCCGGCTCGTCCGGCAACAGCGACGTCGACGGGTTCCTGAACTCCCTCGGCGACCAGGTCACCGGCAAGTTCGGCTCGGGCACGGTCTTCTCGACCCGCCTGGTCAACGCGCTGATCACGGACGACGGCAAGGTGTACGCCGGTGCCGTCACCAAGGACGCGCTGGTCAAGGCGGCCGACGCGGCCCAGTAGGACTCGTATGGACAGGCCGGATCACAGGCCGGATCACAGGACGAATCACAGGCCGGATCACAGGACGAATTGAGGAGTCCATGGTGGAGCTGTCCGCCGCGGAGCCCGACCCGGTGGGCGACACGGGAGGGGCGGTGAGCGCGGTCGCGGCGACAACGGCTGAGGTGAACTCGGCTGAGGACACTGACACCGTGATCGTCACCCGCGCGCTCACCAAGCGCTTCCGCGGTGGACAGCTCGCCGTCGACGGCCTGGACCTGACCGTCCCGGCGGGCAGCGTCTTCGGCTTCCTCGGTCCGAACGGCTCGGGCAAGACCACCACCATCCGCATGCTGATGGGCCTGATCCAGCCGACCTCGGGCACGGCGCGTGTCCTGGGGCAGCCCATGCCCCGGGCCACCCGCGCCGTGCTCCCGCAGGTGGGCGCCCTCATCGAGGGCCCCGCGCTGTACGGCTTCCTCTCCGGCCGCGACAACCTCCTCCGGTACGACGCGGCCGACCCGACCGCCGACCCGCGCACCCGGCGTACACGCGTCGCGGCCGCCCTCGACCGGGTCGGGCTCGCCGCCGCCGCGGGCAAGAAGGCAAAGGCGTACTCCCTCGGTATGAAGCAGCGGCTCGGGCTCGCGGCGGCGCTGCTCCAGCCCCGCCGACTGCTCGTCCTGGACGAGCCGACCAACGGCCTCGATCCGCAGGGAATGCGCGAAATCCGTTCCCTGGTAAGGGAGTTGGCCTCGGACGGCACGACCGTCTTCCTCTCCTCACACCTGCTCGACGAGATCGAGCAGGTGTGCACGCACGCGGCCGTGATGGCGCAGGGCCGGCTCATCACCCAGGGCGCGGTGGCCGATCTGGCGGCGGGTGCGCGCGGGCGTCTCGTCGTGACGACTCCCGATCCCGCGGACGCCGCGCGCGTACTGAAGGAACAAGGCGTCGGGGATCTCGTCGTGACGGACACCGGGGTGACCGCCGAGCCCCCGGACCGCGAACTCGCCGAGCTGAACGCCGCGTTGGTCGCGGCGGGCGTCCGGGTCCGCGGTTTCGGGGTCGAACGCGCCTCGCTGGAGGACGCGTTCGTGGCGCTGACGGGGGAGGGCTTCGATGTCGCGGGCTGAGGTCATGTCCGAGACGGAAGTGATGCGTGCGCCCAGCCCGCTGTGGACGTTCGGGCTGTTCCGCAGCGAGCTGGTCACCACCTTCCGGCGGTGGCGGACCATCGCGCTGCTCGGCGTGCTCGCGGCGGTGCCGGTCCTCATCGGTATCGCCATCAGGATCGAGACGAGCGACGGATCCAGCGGCGGCCCGGGCGGCGGTGGCGAAGGACCGGCGTTCATCTCGCAGATCACCAACAACGGCCTGTTCCTGGTGTTCACGGCGCTGGCCGTGACGCTCCCCTTCTTCCTGCCGATGGCGATCGGCGTCATCGCGGGTGACGCGATCGCGGGCGAGGCGAACGCGGGAACCCTGCGCTACCTCCTGGTCGCGCCCGCCGGCCGCACCCGCCTCCTCCTCGTCAAGTACGCGACCACCATGACGTTCTGCCTGGTCGCGACCCTCGTCGTGGCGGCCTCGGCGCTCGCGGTGGGCGCGGTGCTGTTCCCCCTGGGCGAGCTGACGACCATCTCCGGGACCCGGATCAGCCTCGCGGAGGGACTCGGCAGGGCCCTGCTCATCGCGCTGGTCGTCGCCGCGTCACTGATCGGTGTCGCGGCGCTCGGCCTGTTCATCTCGACGCTGACGGGCAGCGGTATCGCGGCGATGGCGACGACCGTCGGGCTCGTCATCACCGTCCAGATCCTCGACCAGATCCCCCAGCTCCATGCGCTCCAGCCGTACTTCTTCTCCCACTACTGGCTGTCCTTCGCCGACCTCATGCGCGACCCGGTGTACTGGGACGACATGGTCCACAACCTCGGCCTACAGGCTCTGTACGCGGCGGTGTTCGGGTCGGCGGCGTGGGCGCGCTTCACGACGAAGGACATCACGGCCTGAGTCGCGGGGGCCTGGTGCTCAGCTGTCGTAGGGGAAGCGGGCGAGCGTCGGCTGCTGCGCGAAGAAGGTCTTCGCGCGGGACAGGGCCTCGCTGTCGTTGAGTACGTCACCGGGCTTGCTGCCGTTGCCGAGCAGGACCCCGCCGAAGCGCATGCCCATGTACGCGGCCGAGTGGTTGAGGGTGCCGATCAACGGGTCGGCGACCTCCTGCTCCTCGTGCGCCAGCGCGGTGACACCCCAGAAGGTGCGCCCCGCCATCGTGGCCTTGAAGTCGACGCCGGGGGTGCGCAGCCAGCCCGACCAGTAGTCGAGGTAGCGCTTGGTGGACGCGGAGACCGAGTACCAGTACAGCGGCGAGACGATGACGATGTCCGTCGCGGCGAGCGTCGCGTCGAAGAGCAGGCCCGTGCTGCCCTCGGTCGGGCGGACATGGTCACTGTCATGGCGCAGGTCCTCGAAGTCCGGCAGTGGATGCTCGGCGAGGCTCAGCCACCGCTGCTCGGCCTCCGCGGGCAGCTGCTCGGCGGCCTTGCGGGCCAGCAGTTCGGTGTTGCCGTCGGAGCGGCTGCTGCCGAGCAGGAACAGGAAACGGCGGCTCATGGGTCCCCCTAGGGTGCGTGCGGCGAAGGGTGGTCGCCGCGACTACATGCGTGGACAATATATGCATACGCATTTAGTTGTCCAGTGGATTCCCGTTCCGCAAACCCCGGCCGGGACTGGCGTGAGGTGGGAGGCGAGGATGTGTACGAGGGTGATCGGCACCGGGGTCGTCTCCGCCCCGGGACCGTCGGCGTTGACGCACCGTGGTCCGCGGGACCAGGGTGGACCGATGGGCACCTGCGCGGACATCTCTTTCGGCGCCGTCCTCCCTGTCCACCCTTCCTCCCCCGATCACCCCGAGTGAGGGCACGATGTCTCGACTCAGCCGCGAACAGAAGCGGGAACTCAAGCGGCGGCGCGCTGAGGAGGGTGCCGACTCCGGGGAGTACCTGGACCCCGCGGTGACGCCGGTGGAGGTGCGGGTGCCCGCGGGGGGCGCCGCTCCGGGCGGCGGCGTGGCCTCGGTCGGCGGCGTGCCGGTCTTCGCCGCCCCCGGCCAGACCGTCCAGGCCGCCGTCCTCGACCACCTCCACCGCCTCGCCCTCACCACCGGCCGGCCCGTACTCGCCGCGATCCACGACGAACGCACCGGCTTCGTCGTACCGATTCAGGTGTACGTGGACGGGTCGAGCACGTACGTGGGGGAGCCGCGCCGATTCCAGCCGCACCCACAGCCGGAGTCGTACCAGGACCCGCAGCCGCAGTCCCAGTCGTACCAGGACCCGAACCCACAGCCGCAGTCGTACCAGGACCCGAACCCACAGCCGCAGTTGTACCAGGACGGGCAGCCGCAGCCGCAGGCCCAGTCGTACCAGGACGGGCAGTCGCACTCGCAGCCCCAGTCATACCCGGACCGGCGGCCGCACTCGCACCCGCCTGAGCCCGCGGCCGGGCAGGTGCGACAACCGCCGATGCCGCCACCGCCACCGCCGCCGGTTCCGTCCATGCAACCGAGCGGGACGCCCCCGGTGCCCCCTGCCCCGCCGGTGGACCCGGTATGGCCCGCGGCGCCGACCGACCCCGCGCCGAGCGTCCTCCCCCCGTCGGCCTTCGCTCTGCGGACGCTGCCGGAACCGAAGGGGGAGACACCGCCCGGCGTCGCGGGACCCCCGACAGGAGAGTTCGGCCCGCCGCCCGACCTGGCCCCCGTGCGGAAGGCCGCCAGGTCCCCGATCGCCCTGAACCTGGATCTGGTACCGGACTCCGAACCCGAGCCGAAGCCCGCCCCCGTGCGGGGCTTCGACGCGGTCGCCGAAGCGGTACTGGCGCCGGTGCCGGAAGGAGCGGGCGAGGCGGCCTTCCTGTCGGAACGAGTGACGCGGATCAACGAGGCCGTGCAGGAGGGCAGGATCGAAGAGGCCGCGGGCATGGCGGAGCGCGCTGTCGCGGAGGCGGCGCAGACGCTGGGACCGGAGCACCCGGAGGCGCTGCGGGTGCGCGAACTGACCGCGTACATCGCCTACTTGGGCGGCGACGCGCCCCGGTCCTTCCGGCTGTCGCTCGACCTGGCCAGGGTCCATCGCAGGCACCGGGACCCGGACGCCGCGTACGGCAACGTACAGAGCGCGGCCACGGCCTGGCGCGCCGTCCGCGACCCCTCGCAGGGTCTGGACCTCGGACGCGACCTGATCGGCGTGTGGACCGAACTCACGGCCGACGGTGGCCCGGCCGCCGACGACATCGAACAACTCGAAAAGACCCGCACCCGCATGGGCCGCCTGACCGAACGCGCCCGCAGCCAGTCCGACTAGGTCCTGACGCCGCGAGGCCGCCCTCCGGGCGACGACGGGAATGTGACGACAGGACCTAGCCCTGCACCCGGAGCCCGCACACCCGTGGCCGGTGATCGCACGTTCGAGACGTTCGAGACGTTCGAGCAGAGACATGGCACCGACCACGGGGCAGGACTACGACCGGACCGCGCGAAGGGCCCGTCCCGGCACGACTGTGGGTAACTAGAGGGGGACTACCGCGGAGCTAGAAGGACAACTCCCACACCGCATAGGCCAGAGCGTCCCCGTTCCGGTCCAGCGCCGTGTCGTTGATGTTCGACGTCGTGTCGCAGGACGCGTGGTAGCAGCGGTCGAAGGCCAGGCCGGCCGTGCCGCCCCACTTGGCGGCCTGGGCCGTTGTCTTGATGTAGTCCGCGCCGCTGAACAGACCGCCGACCGGGATGCCCGCGGTGTCGAACGGCGCGTGGTCGGAGCGGCCGTCGCCCTCGGTCTCGATCTCCGTCGCTATGCCGATCCCGGCGAAGTAGGTCTGGAAGGTCTTCTCGATGGCGGGATCGTCGTCGTAGACGAAGTACCCCGGGTTCGGTGAGCCGATCATGTCGAAGTTCAGATAGCCGCTGATCCGCGACCGGTCGCCGGTGGCAAGGCTGTTGACGTAGTAACGCGAGCCGACCATGCCCAGTTCCTCCGCGCCCCACCAGGCGAACCGCAGATGCTTTGTGGGCTGGTACTGCGCCCGCGAGACGGCGAGCGCGGTCTCCAGCACGGCCGCCGAACCCGACCCGTTGTCATTGATGCCGGGCCCCGCCGTCACGCTGTCGAGGTGGGACCCGGCCATGACGACCT
Source organism: Streptomyces sp. NPDC058470 (assembly GCF_042721055.1). Taxonomy (NCBI): domain Bacteria; kingdom Bacillati; phylum Actinomycetota; class Actinomycetes; order Kitasatosporales; family Streptomycetaceae; genus Streptomyces; species Streptomyces sp. NPDC058470. The sequence goes on along the minus strand of NZ_JBHXMF010000002.1, from coordinate 7,180 downwards.
GGCCGGTGTCGCCGCCGGGCCAGTCGGCGATCAGGTTGTACCCGGTACGGCCACCGGACGTGAACTGCTGGACGGTCGTGGTGAATCCGGCCGCGTCCAGCTTGGCCTTGATGTAGTCGAGCGAGGCCTTGTAGCCGGTGCGGCCGTGCGCGCGGTTGCCGCCGTTGGCGGTCGCGATGGACTGCAGCTGTGTGAGATGGGCCTTGATGTTGGCCACGGGGAGATCAGGCGCGGCGGCCACACGTGCGGGCGCCGCGCCGGCTATCGAGCCGGTGGTGAGGAGCGTGACAACGGCGACGACAGCAGCCGCAGTGGCACGCCCGGTAGCGGAGAGCTTCATGTGGGGGGCTCCGAATTCCGCGGGAATCCACAGGGATTCCACAGTGAATGGGGTGCCTGGATGGTGAAGCTGTGACTGACTTTCCGTCAAGGGCGCTATTTGGTCAGGGGAGTTCGCATATCGGGGAGAGGCCGCGTTCGCGGCTACGGCGAACAGGGGAGAGGTTGCGTCCGCGGCTACGGCGAACAGGGGAGAGGTTGCGTCCGCGGCTACGGCGAACAGGGGAGAGGTTGCCTCCGCGACTACGGCGAACAGGGGAGAGGTCGCGTCCGCGGCTACTGGACGCAGAACTCGTTCCCCTCGGGATCCGTCAGCACCACCCACTCGCCGCCCGGCTCCTTCACCTGCCGCAGCACCGTCGCTCCCAGCCCCTCCAGCCGGGCGACCTCGTCCGAACGCCGCTCGGCTCCCGCGTGCAGGTCGAGGTGGAGTCGGTTCTTTACGGTCTTCGGCTCCGGTACGCGCTGGAAGAGCAGCCGTCGCCCGAGCCCGGTCCCGCTCTCCTCCTCGTACGGATCATCCGGATGCCGTACGGCGATCAGATCCCGAAAGGCCCGGTGACCGTGGGACTCGACGGTGAGCTCGGCCGGTACGGCGCCGAGGACCAGCAGCTTTTCGACGAGCGCGCTGTTGTTCTCGACCTCGTAGCCGAGGGCGGCGGCCCAGAAGTCCGCCTGTGCGTGCGGGTCTTCCGCGTCGATGACGAGCTTCCAGTGCAGGGTCGCGTGAGTCATGGTAACCACTTATAGTGGTTACGTGAGCGAGCGCGCAATGGAATCGCCAGGGTTGACCCTCGTGTCGTACGGCGGGACGTCCTACCGCTTCGACCCCGGCGCGCTCTGCCTGGAACTGCTGACGACGGGCGGTCCGGGCGAGTTCGCCCGCTACGAGGTGCTGCACGAGCCGTCCGACCTGGCGCACTGGGCGGACCGGAGCCGTCTCTCGCCGGGGCTGGAACTGTCCGTAGACCAGGGGGAGTTGGAGCACACGCGAACCGTGCGCGACGCCCTGTTCCTGCTGACCGCCGACCGCGCCCACGGCCGCCCACCGAGCCCCCGCGACCTGGCCCTCGTCAACGCGGCCGCGGCCGAACCGCCACTGGTCGCCCGCATCGCGTCGGACGGTACGCATGCCTGGGCCCCCGGCGCGACGGGAACCCAGCTCCTCTCCACCGTCGCGCGCGACGCCGTCGACCTCTTCACCGGCCCGCATGCCGACCGCATCCGTGAGTGCGCGTCAGACAACTGCTCGCTGCTCTTCGCCGACACATCCCGTCCAGGCCGCCGCCGCTGGTGCGCCATGGAACACTGCGGCAACCTCCACAAGGCCCGCACCCACCGAGCCCGCCGAGCAGGCCCTGCTGGCCCGTCCGGCGTTTGAGGACGAGCGCGTTCAGCGCGACAGCGGGGGTCTGGGGGCGGCAGCCCCAGGAACTAGGGACGGGAAGGGACGGAGGGGGCGAAAAAAGCCCCGTCACCTCCCGTCACCCCTAGTCCCCCCGTCACCTCCCGTCACCCCAAGTCCCCCCGTCACCTCTCGTCACCGCTGACGCCCGCGAGTCGTAGTCCGCCCGAGCCGAAGCAATCTCCCCCTGATGCCGCTCCGTCCACGTCACCAGTGACTGGATGGTGGCATGCAACGTCCCGCCCAACGGCGTGAGTTCGTACTCCACCCGCGGCGGCACCACGGCGTGCACCGTCCGCTTCACCAGCCCATCCCGCTCAAGCTGCCGCAAGGTCACGGTGAGCATCCGCTGACTGACCCCGTCGATCTCCCGTCGCAACTCCGTGAAACGGAGCACGCGCCGATCGAGCAGCGCGATCACCAGCAGGGACCACTTGCCGGCGACCCGGTCGAGGATCTGCCGTACCTCGCAGTCCTCCCGGGTGTCCCACTGGAAGGGATCGGCGTCCCCGTAGTCCACGGTGCCTTCGCAGTTACTCGGTGACTTCAAAGTGCCTTCTTCCATACCTGTCGATGCTGCCGCAGGCTGGCGTCGGTTACTAGAGGGAACCGAACCCCGGTCACGGAACCGAACCCCAGTCATGGAACCGACCCTCAGTCACGTAACCACCCCCTACCCGAGGAGTCCCCGTGGGCACCCGCGCCTGGGCACTACTGCTCGTCCTCTGCGGAACGATCTTCCTGGAGGGCATCGACGTCGCGATGCTCGCGGTCGCGATCCCCTCCATCAGGTCCGACCTCGACCTGTCGACGACCACCGCGGCCTGGGTGATGAGCGCCTATGTCCTCGGCTACGCCGGCTTCACCCTCCTCGGCGGACGCGCAGCCGACCTTCTCGGCCGCCGCCGGATGTTCCTCATCTGGCTGGCGGTCTTCCTCGCCTTCTCCGGACTCGGCGGCTTCGCCACGGAGGGCTGGATGCTGATCGTCGCCCGCTTCGTCACGGGAGTCTCCGCCGCGTTCATGACCCCGGCCGCGCTCTCCCTGATCACCACCTCGTACGAGGAGGGTCCCCGCCGTAACAAGGCCCTGCTGGTCTTCGCGGGCACGGCGGCCGGCGGCTTCTCCCTCGGCCTCGTCATCGGCGGTCTGCTCACCGAACTCGGCTGGCGCTGGGTGTTCTTCGCGCCGGTACTGCTCGCGGGTGCGATCCTCCTCGCGGCGCTCCGGCTGATCCCCGTACAGGAGGGGCGCCCCCAACGCCGTACGGCAGAAGCGCGATTCGACCTCACCGGAGCCGTCACCGCCGCCGGAGCCATGCTGCTCGCCGCCTACGCCGTCCTCCGCCTCGAACACGGCCTGCACGACTGGCAGTTGACGGCCACGGCGGCGCTTGCGTCGCTGCTCCTCGCCACCACCTTCGTCGCCGTCGAACGGCGCGCCGCCACCCCCCTCGTACGCCTCGGTCTCCTCCGCAAGGGATCCGTGGTCCGTGCCGACCTCGGCGCGCTGCTCTTCGTGGGCGCCTTCTTCGGCTTCCAGTTCGTGCTGACGCTCTATCTGCAGGAGTTGCGCGGCTGGTCGGCGCTCCAGACGGCGGTGGCGCTCATCGTGATGGGCTGCGACGCGGTGCTTGCGCCGACGCTCACGCCGAAGCTGGTCGAGCGGTACGGCCACGCCCGGGTGATCCTCGGCGGGTTCGTGCTCGCCGTCATCGCGTACGGGCTGTTCCTGCCCGTCGGCGCGGACTGGTCGTACGCGGCGATGTTCCCGACGCTGATCATCGCGGGGACCGCCTTCGCACTCGCCTACGGGCCGCTGACGATCGCGGCCACGGACGGGGTCGCCGAGTCGGAACAGGGGCTGGCGAGCGGGCTGCTGCACACGGCGACGCAGTTCGGTTCGGCGATCGGGATCTCGGCGGTGACCGCGGTCTATGGCTTGGCGTCGACGGGGTCGGGGCCGGCTGCCGATGAGCCGGACGCGACGCTTTCGGCCTTCCGCGCGGCGCTGACGGTGCCGGTCGCGATGGTGGTCCTGGGAACCCTGGTCTCGGCCCTGAGCGTCCGGGCCGCTCGGCGCGCGGTGCGCAGCGCGTCGAAGGTGAGCAGCGACAGCGCGAGCCAGACGAGCGCGAACCCGGCCCAGCGCTCGGGCGGCATGGCCTCGTGGAAGTAGAGGATGCCGAGCAGGAACTGGAAGACCGGCGCGAGGTACTGGAGGAGCCCCAGCGTGGACAGCGGTACGCGGATCGCGGCGGCGCCGAAGCAGACCAGCGGAATCGCGGTCACCACACCCGTCGACGCGAGCAGCGCCATGTGCCCCGCGCCCTCCGCGGCGAAGGTCGCCTTCCCGGTCGACCCCAGCCACAGCAGAAAGCCCAGCGCGGGCAGGAACTGGACGGCCGTCTCGGCGGCGAGCGACTCGATGCCTCCGAGGTTGACCTTCTTCTTGACCAGCCCGTAGGTGCCGAAGGAGCAGGCGAGGGTGAGGGAGATCCACGGCGGGCTGCCGTATCCGAGGGTGAGGACGACCACCGCCGCGAAGGCGACGCCGACCGCCGTCCACTGCAGGGGCCGCATCCGCTCCTTGAGGATCAGCACACCGAGCGCGATGGAGACCAGCGGGTTGATGAAGTAGCCGAGCGAGGCCTCGACCACGTGACCCGCGTTCACGGACCAGATGTAGACGCCCCAGTTCACAGTGATGAGGGCCGCGGCCACCGTGATCAGTCCGAGCTTGCGCGGCTGCCGGATCAGCTCACCGGCCCAGGCCCAGCGCCGCAGCACGACGAGCGCGATGCCGACGAAGGCCAGCGACCACACCATCCGGTGGGCGAGGATCTCGGCCGCCCCGGCGGGCTCCAGCAGCGGCCAGAACAGCGGGACGAGGCCCCATATGCCGTACGCGGCGATGCCGTTCAGCAGACCTATGTGCTGCTCGCCCCTGGCCTTCACCGCCATCGCGTCCTCCTCGCCCATGCGGCCGTGCTCGTACGGCCTTCAAGAAGGTAGCGCCGAGCGCCCCCGCCTGTCATGCCCGTATCGCCATACGGTCATGACAGGCGGGGGCGCTCGAAAGCGGCAGCGAGGGCCAGAGGGGGGAGTCAGCCCTTCAGCGCCGCCGCGACCGACTCGGCGATCGGAGTGGTCGGACGGCCGGTCAGCCGGGACAGATCGCCGGTCGTGACCGCGAGCTCACCCTTCTCGATGGACGCGTCCACGCCCACCAGGATCGTGGCGAAGGCCTCGGGCAGCCCGGCGCCGGTCAGGATGCCGAGGTAGACGTCGGCGGGAACGGAGTTGTACGCGATCTCCTTGCCGGAGTGCTTCGCCACCTCGGTTGCGTACTCGGCGAAGCCGAAGGTGGTGTCGCCGCTCAGCTCGTACGTCGTGTTCTCGTGGCCCTCGCCGGTCAGCACCGCCACGGCGGCAGCGGCGTAGTCGCCGCGCGAGGCGCCAGCGATACGACCGTCACCGGCGGCCTGGACGACAGCGCCGTGCTCGAGTGCGGGGGCGAGGTTCTCGGTGTAGTTCTCGTTGTACATACCGTTGCGCAGCAGGGAGTACGGCAGACCGGACGCGAGGATCGCCTCCTCGGTGGCCCGGTGGTCGTCGGCCAGGGCGGCCGTGAGACTGCCGGGAGCGCTGGTGTACGCGAGGAGCGCGGCCCCGGCGGCCCTGGCGGCGTCGATGACGACCTGGTGCTGGCCGACGCGGCCGAGGTGGAACTCGTTACCGGAGATCAGCAGCACCTTGTCACCGGCGGCGAACAGGCCGTCGAAGGTCTCGGGGGCGTTGTAGTCGGCGACCGCGATCCTCACCCCGCGGGCCGCGAACCCGGCGGCCTTCGCCTCGTCCCGCACGACAGCGGTGATCCGGTCGGCCGGAACCCTCTCCAACAATTCCTCGATGACGTGGCGGCCGAGGTGTCCGGTGGCTCCGGTGACGACGATGCTCATGTTTGCTCTCTCCTTGGGGGGCTTGGCACTCACCCTAGGAGCCGCACTAACTTCTTGAAAGTACCCACTTTGAAGTAAGGTACTGGCATGGCCGTAAGTAAGTGGAACGTCGAGGGCGAGGCCATGTGCCCGCGCCGCCTCGTCCTGGAGCACGTCACCAGCCGCTGGGGCGTCCTCGTCCTGATCGAGCTGAACGAACGCCCCTACCGCTTCAGCGAGTTGCGCCGCGCGATCGGGCGCGTCAGCGAGAAGATGCTGACCCAGACCCTGCAGACCCTGGAGCGCGACGGTCTCGTCCATCGCGACGCCAAGCCCGTGATCCCACCCCGGGTCGACTACTCCCTCACCGAGCTGGGCCGCGAGGCCGCCCTGCTGGTGAGCGCGCTGGGGGCCTGGACGGAAGAGCGGATGGACGACGTGGTGAAGGCGCGAGAGACGTACGACGGGGCCCGGACCTGATGGCCCGGGCCCTGTAAGGGCGTACGGAGCGCCCCGGGCCCTGTAAGGGCGTACGGAGCGCCCCGGGCCCTGTAGGGCGTATGGAGCGACCCGGGCTCTGTAGGGCGTACGGAGTGACCCGGGCTCTGTAGGGCGTATGGAGTGATCAGCCGACGACCGTCCAGGTGTCGCCGCCGGCGAGGAGTGCGGCGAGGTCGCCTTTGCCGTTCTGTTCGATGGCGGTGTCGAGTTGGTCGGACATCTGGGTGTCGTAGACGGGCCGTTCGACGGAACGCAGGACACCGATCGGGGTGTGGTGCAGGGTGTCGGGGTCGGCGAGGCGGGAGAGGGCGAACGCGGTGGTGGGCGAGGCCGCGTGCGCGTCGTGGACGAGGATCTGCGCCTGGTTCTGCGCGGTGACGTCGACGACTTTGAGGTCGCCGGTGGCCGGGTCTCTTACGACGCCCTTGGCCAGGTCGGTGCCGAAGCGGATGGGCTGTCCGTGTTCCAGGCGGATGACCGCTTCCTGGGCCTGCTGCCTGTCTTTGAGGACTTCGAAGGCGCCGTCGTTGAAGATGTTGCAGTTCTGGTAGATCTCGACCAGGGCGGTGCCGGGGTGGGCGGCGGCCTGGCGCAGTACGTCGGTGAGGTGTTTGCGGTCGGAGTCGATGGTGCGGGCCACGAAGGAGGCCTCGGCGCCGATGGCGAGGGACACCGGGTTGAAGGGTGCGTCCAGGGAGCCCATCGGCGTCGACTTGGTGATCTTGCCGATCTCGGAGGTCGGGCTGTACTGGCCCTTGGTGAGGCCGTAGATCCGGTTGTTGAAGAGCAGGATCTTGAGGTTGACGTTGCGGCGCAGGGCGTGGATGAGGTGGTTGCCGCCGATGGACAGGGCGTCGCCGTCGCCGGTGACGACCCACACGCTCAGGTCGCGTCTGCTGGAGGCGAGTCCGGTGGCGATGGCGGGGGCGCGGCCGTGGATGGAGTGCATGCCGTAGGTGTTCATGTAGTAGGGGAAGCGGGAGGAGCAGCCGATG